>NZ_LWMU01000103.1 GCF_001639275.1 Methanobrevibacter oralis | reverse complement strand
TCACAACAAGAAAAACAACAACTAATATTTAAATCTTTTCACAAACACAACAGAAAACACAAAAAGAATCAAAGAAAAATAAAAAAAACTAAAAAATATGTCAAAGAGCTAACAAATTGACAGTCCCAATGCGAAAAAAAATAAAATTACTCATGTCTATACATCAATGGATGATTTTCGCACATTGGATCCTTTATTATATTCCGTTTTAAGTGATAATTCAAAAAGTATAACATCCATTTATTTGACAATTCTTTTAAATTATCATCATCTAATCGTTCATATTCGGAAAAAAAGTCCATTTTATCTCCACCAACAACAATAGCTAGATTTTCTATTTCAAACATTAAAAAGAAATCATTTCTAATATTGTGAATATTAAAATCATTAATATTTGTAATTTCTTTGTGTTTTTCATATTTTGTAAAAAACACATTTAAAAATTCAAAGTCAATAAACTTGATGCTTTTAATTTTATATGTAAAGTCTTCGCTTAATATTTGGTGTTTAAAGTTATAATGTGATAAAAAGTCAATATCTCTTATATCATTATAAAATACTGAAATAAATGAGTTTTCACCAAATCTAGTAATTAAAGAAAATGTATCGTCTCCATGAGGTTTTCCAAGCTCAACATCAATAAAATGGAGATATATTGAATCTTGAGCCATTTCCAGTGAAACCCATTTTCCAGAATTAATTACAACATCTTCAATTAATCTAAGTGATTTAGAATTCATTTAAAAGCCTCACTAAATACTTTAAAAGCTCCTTCCATTTCGTATACATCTCCATCAAATGATTTATCCCATTTAAACTCATATATTTCAATTTGTGAGTTAATACTTTCATTCCAATTTAAATTGAATCCTTCTTGAGATAAAACATTTGCTACCTTTTTACCGATAGTTAATGCTTTTGTTTCATCATTTTTAAAGTCTCCAAAAGTTATTTTTAATTTTTCACTAAAAATGGCTTCTTCAACATCTTCAAAAGTATAAAAGCAAAAGCCATCAACTTCATATTCATTATTTAGCAAATGTGCATAAAGTTCAAAAGCATCACTTACTCCCTCAGCAATATCAAAGCCACAATTGTGTATTGCAATTATTTTATCCAAAGCCAAGTTTTTAAAAGCATTTTTGAGTTTGTTAAAATTAATATTATCAAAATTATTTAATGAAACATTAAATTGAGAAAAATCAACATTTTCCTCAATAAATTGCTCTTCTAATATTTCTAAGATTTCATCTTCGCTAAAAAACCCGGATTTAGCGAGTAAATCAGATAAGTAGTTAATTTCTTCTGCCAAATCAGGATTCATATTATTAATCCTCTAAAAACATTTGAATATGTGTTACATGGCCTCTTTCACTGTAACCTACAATAATACGACTTTCATCGATTTTAGCTACGTCAAAATCATCGTGAGATTTAAAAATATAATTTTTAAGTATTGTATAACTTTTAAAAGCTAATTTTGCATTTATATCAAAATTCTTTTGGAAAGTGTAATAAGTATCTCTAAATTTCTCAACAGAATTATTTTCTTTAATTAAATCAGATTGAAGAGCTACAAATATGTCTATTCCATCTTCATTAACTGCATAATATCCATCATAATCTAGAAGAGAAACTGCACTCATAGCTAAAGTGTGACAATCATCAAAGTTAGCTCTCATTACGGCTAAATTAAACTCTGGTATGAAAAATTCATCTCCAATAGCTTTCATTTGAATAGCTGCTTTAATTAAAGAATCATCAAATCCAATATCATTATCCCATGCCCAAGACCATTGTTTTGCTGAGTCAACATAATAACCTAAGATTTGAACAGGCATTTCAATATTTTCAAAGTTTATACATCCTTTTTCAATATCTAACACACCTTGATTATTTCCAATTAATTCTGATAAGTTTTCTTGTTTATCTAAAGCTAATGCTCCAAATTTAGATAAAACTTCGTGAAATGTATCACCATTTTCAATATTTATGCTTTCTTCTTTAATCAATTAAAACACCTAAATATTTAATTTTGAAATTCTATCCATTGCTTCAGTCGTGTTTTCTAAAGTATTAAATGCAGTAAGTCTTAAATAACCTTCACCACTTGGACCAAATCCAGAACCTGGAGTTCCAACAACATTAGCTTCATTTAACAATAAATCAAAGAATTCCCAAGAATCCATGTTATTTGGGGTTTTTACCCAAATATAAGGCGAATTTACTCCACCACAAACTTCTAAACCCAAATCACATAAACTTTCACGAATAATTTTTGCATTTTCCATATAATAATCAATTATTTCTTGAATTTGTTTTTTACCTTCTTTTGAGAATGTTGCAGCTGCTGCTTTTTGAACAGGGTATGATACTCCATTAAATTTAGTAGTTTGCCTTCTATTCCACAACGGGTTTACTTCAATAGCATTACCTTCACTATCATATGCCATTAATTCTTTTGGAACAATAGTGTATGCACACCTAGTTCCTGTAAAGCCTGCAGTTTTTGAAAAACTCTTAAATTCAATAGCTACTTCTTTTGCTCCTTCAATTTCATAAATAGAATGTGGAACATTAGCTTCATTTATAAATGCCTCATATGCTGCATCAAATAAAATAATAGCTTTATTTTCTTTTGCATAATCAACAAATACTTTTAATTGATCTTTTGTAAGAGCAGTTCCTGTTGGATTATTTGGATAACATAAATAAATTATATCTACTGGATTTGATGGAAGTTCCGGTATAAAATCGTTTTCAGCATTACATTTAAGATAGGTTAAACCTTCATACATCCCATCACCACTCATCTCACCGGTTCTACCAGCCATTACATTAGTATCAACATATACTGTATATACAGGATCAGTTACTGCGATTTTATTAGTTAATCCAAAAATTTCTTGAATATTACCAGTATCACATTTAGCTCCATCACTGATGAATACTTCATCTAAATCAAAGGATATTCCTCTTTTTTTATAATCATTTTCAATTATAGTTTCAGCTAAAAAATCGTAACCTTGTTCTGGACCATAACCTTTAAAAGTACCTGCATCCCCCATTTCACTTACAGCTTCACTAAAAGCATCTACAACAGCAGGTACTAAAGGTTTTGTTACATCCCCAATTCCCATTTTAATAATATTAGCATCAGGATTAGCTTTTATAAATTCAGCTTCTCTTCGAGCAACTTCAACAAAAAGATAGCTGCTTTTTAATTTAAGATAGTTTTCATTAATTTTAACAACCATTATTAAACCTCACTTTATAGTATTTAATTACTTATCACGAATATATTTTACTTTAACGATATATATATTTGCCAGATACTCACAAAAATTTATTATAAAATCAAAAAATTAATTTATTTTATTCAAACTCTGATTTCAAGATTACATCTAATAATAACCCTATAAAAGTTTATATTCTATTTTTTAATATGTGTGGATTTTTTCATTTTCAAAAAAATTAAAAGTATTATTCAATATCGGCTGTTTTATTTTTTATACCAACTAAACATGCCATGATTGAAATAATACCCAATATAGTTCCAATAATACAAGTTAAATTACAACTTGATGTTAAAAGATGATAATATTTTGGGATAATTGGAACATTGCCCATTATCACTGCAAATATAATTGTAAGCATTGCAAGACTCATTGTTTGACCAACAACTCTCATAACAGTAACAGATACAGAAGCAACAGGAGTATCCTCTAATTTTACAGAACTCATAATAATATTTGTATTTGGAGATGAAAATATTCCATAACCAAGACCCTGTAAAATCATGGCAAGTGCAATGACATATAACGAAGTTGACTTGTTTAAGAAAACTAGTATAAATAATGCAATTGTTACAAAAAGCATACCAAAAGCAGCAAGTTTTTGAGGATTATACCTATCTGAAAGACGACCTGAAAATGGAGATATAATAGTTTGTACAACTGGAGTTATAATTAAAAATAATCCAGTTATTTGTGGATCCCAACCCTTAATGTACTGTAAATGATAATTTAAAATATAAATTATAAAGTAAGTTGCAATATAACTAACTACTGAAGCAATATTTGAAAAAGCGAAAACTTTATTTTTAAAAACCCTTACATTATATACTGGATATTTAGCTTTTGACTCAACATATACAAAAATACTAAGAAAAATAAGCCCCAAAATAGCCATTATTAATCCAATACTTTGATTAATTATTGTAAAACCATAAACAAATAAAAAAATGGACACAATCCAAATTAATGCACCTTTAATATCAAATTTATTGCCCTCACCAACTTTCCATTCATCTTTAACTTTAATATAGCATAAAAGAATATAAAGTACAATAAATGGAATTGAAAAATAAAAAATACATTGCCAACCTAAATTATATGTTAAAATACCTCCAAGAACTGGAGCAATACCTAACCCAATATACACTCCTGCTACTACAATACCAATTGCATGACCTCTTTCATTTTCTGGAACCGCCATGGTTACAAGATTCATCACAGTATTATAAATCATGGCTGCTCCAAAACCTTGTAAAACTCTAAATAAAATAAGAAAAATTGGAGAGAAAGCAAGAGGAGTGATTACAGAACCTATTAAAAATATTATAGAACCTATTTGAAATGATTTTTTAATCCCCCATTTACCTGCAAGATTTCCTGTAGGAACCGCAAAAATAGCTACTGAGAATAAAAATGAATTAATAACCCAATTTTGTAGAATATTACTTAATTCAAAATAACTAGCCATTGCAGGCAATGCAACAGCAGGAACAACAGATATATATGCCACTATAAATGAAGCTATTGTAGTAACTAGAATAACATAATTCGTTTTATTAAACTCCATGAAAACACCTCACGTTAATATTAATTTTAGTTAAAATTATTATAAATAACTTCAGAATTTGGTCTGTTAATTTGTTAGTTGAAATTTTGGTTTTTTCATTCCAGCCATTTTTCAATGGACAATCTGATTGAATATGCCTATTTTTATTCTAAATCTCTTTCTTTCTGATTTAATAATTGTTGCGTGGAAATATATTTCTATAGAGTTGTTTGTTTTTGTTAGTTAGTTTATTAGTTCTTACTTTAAAAATAAAAAAATATAAAATCATTATATTTAAAATATTAATTAAACTATTGAAATTGACAAATATTCAGAATTGGTAAAAATAAAATTTAAGACCTGATCTATTCTAAAAACATTTAAAACTCTCAATTATATTTTTAATATGTTTAAAAAAATTTTATTTAATTATTTAGAACTTTATCATTTTCTAATAAATATTAATTTGTTAAAATAAAAAATATCCCTAAAATCTGTTTTAAATTAAATTATATAGTTAAAATTAATATTATAAAAATAAAAATTAGTTTTTAAAAAAAATATTAGTTTTAAAGAATAAAATAGCTAAATTAGTAAAAAATAATCCAAATTTTAGAATTTAGGGTGAAATCAGACGAAATTTTATAACAACAAAACCATTTAAATATATTATTGAATATAATTAATTATAAGTTATAATTTATTTATAGGGTTGGGAAATATGAATGTAATGACTATTATATTATGGATAACAATATTGTTGATTGGTGTAATTGCAATCATATTGGTTAAATTACACTTTCAAAAAGACGAATTAGAATATGACAACAGTTCAATTATTCCAGGAATGGATAATATTCAAGAGAAATTATCTCCAAATGATAATTCTAATTCACAATATTTCTCAAATACACAAGATGCCGTTAATTTAAGAAGTGAAGGCTCTAATCCTATTGATGAATATGGTGGATATATTATTCCAGAAGAAAGAACTAACAATGTTCAAGATATTGAATATGAATCACAAAATCAAGTTCTCATAAACTACGATGATAAAGTAGAGAAATTTCAAGAACCAATGAAGGAAAATCAGATGGTTATTATGAATCAAAGAAACAATGACAAAAAACATGAACTAAAGGATTTATTTACAATTGATGAGTTAATAAATGAATCTAAAAGAAAAGATGATGAAAGACAAAAGGAATCTCAAAAAATCAACAATGAAAAAGATGATTTAACAGAGATTAAAGAAAGCATCCAAAAAAATAAAGAAGAAAAAACCGTTAAACAAGTTCCAACTCATGATATTGCTGATGCTATTAAATCTTCAGAAGAAACTGCAGATGAAAAAGTACCTAATGCATCACAAAAAGAAATTGAAGAAGTAATTACAAAAGCTACAAAAGAAGAAGAAAAAGAAGAAAAAGTTGAAGGTATAACTGAAGCTTTATTAAACACAGAAAAAGAAATTTCAGAACCATCTCTTAAAAGTCCATCTAAAATAGATGATGTGAGTGTTCTTGAAGCTAAAGATAAAGATTATAAATTTGGAGCACCACTTGAAGAATCTGAATTATTTACAATTGATGAAGATGAAATGAACGATTTAGATTATAGAAAAGACTTAGCTAAAATCACAAACACTATTAAAAAATCTAAACTCCTTCAAGATGTAAAAGAAAAATTAAATCCTGAAAGCGAAGAAATTCCCCGTGTTGATGAAACCTACATTAGAAATGCTAATGAATATGAAGAATACGAACCAATTATAAATGAAACTCATGCAGATTATGATGCTAGTTATGAAGAATATCACAGAGCACAAGATCAAAGATTAAGACAAGACAACACACGTAAAGTATTCAATATGTCTAAAAATGAAATTGAAAAACCAACATCCAGAATTAATCCAATTAAAAGCAAACCTGCAAGAGACAATATAAAAATTAAAATAAGTAATAGTGAATATGTGCTTAAAAAAGGCGATGAAATAATATTTAATTATGCAGGAGAAACATATTCAAGTCAAGTATATGCAATTAATGGTGATGATATTTCTGTTAAATACAGACGTAAAAACGTTACTATTAAAGCAGAAGATGTTAAAAAGATATATTAATTCTTTTTAATCTTCATTTAAATAATAGCCATCATCCTCCACAATATATTTAGCCTTATTTATTTTTAAAGAATCAATAATATTTAAGTAAAATTGATCAAGCTCTGCATCGGCATAAGGATATGCAAATTCAAAAGTGTATAAGTTATTATCCCTAATATAGAAAAACTCGTTGCGACGAATCTCTTTCCCATCAGCAATTGAAGTAACTGCATAATAGTAAATATCCTCACCAATAGCTACAAAGTCAGAAGTGTTTAATTCAATTGGAGAATTTTTATAAGTCTCTTCAATGTGAACTTTTAAATCTGTAAGGCCTGCTAAAGTAGGCGTTGTTAAAAACTTAATAGAAAGAGGAATTTGAGGATTTATTAAAGAAAGTTCAACAAAATCTCCCTTATTTACAACAGTTTTAAAGTCTTTCGGAATTTTAAGTGTTACAAATCCATTAGTAAACAATGTCATTTAAATCCCTTATTTATGTGCAAAGTAAAAGATTAACTCATCATCTTTAATTTCATCAAGACGTGCAAAACCAATTCTTTCAAATTGAACAATATCTCCCACTTTTAAATCCCTAAGTGCAATTTCACCAAGACCTCTTTTTAAGCTTGCATCATCCATAACTATTTTAACATTAACATTTTCATTACTTGGAACCCATTGGATAATTTTAGCTTTAATATCTCTTGCATCTTCAAAAGTAGCTGAATGATAAGTTAATTTATTACCACTGACTTCAGCGTTTACAGCATCCATTAATCTAACTACACCATCATTTAAATCATTAAAAGCTAAATATGCACTACCATCAAAGGTTAATAGTCTATTACCTCTATCTAGGTAATCTGCATGAAGTGGTCTTTCAATAACAACACTGCCTGCTTCATATCCATTAACATTAACTAAAATTGGATTTTCAACAAAGAAATATCTATTGGCTATAGGTTCAAGTAAATTGCGATTAAGACCGTAAATTTTTTTCCAACTAATCGCTGAATCGGCCATTTTAACACCAATTTCAGTGATTAAATCATAAATAGCTTTTGGATTAATACCCCGTCTAGCTACTGCCCTTAAGGTTCCAAGCCTTGGATCATCCCAACCACTGTAAATTCCCTCTTCAATACCTGCTAATGCTTTAGAAGTACTTAAAGTAATATCTTCCATTTTTAATCTACCATAGTGGATAAATTCTGGAACATCCCAACCCATATGATTATATAAGTATTTTTGTTTTTCACTATTAGCTAGATGGTCTTTTCCTCTTAAAACATGAGTCATACCCATTAAATGATCATCTAAAGCAACAGAAAAGTTCATCATAGGATATATTCTGTACTTATTACCTAAACGAGGATGTTTTTCATCAACTAACCTCATAGCCACCCAATCACGAATAGCTGGGTTTTTATGTTGGATATCCGTTTTTAGTCTTAATACTGCTTCACCAGCTTCCATAGTATCAAATTTTTCCCATAATTCAAGATTTTCATTAACGCTATTGCTACGACAAGGACAAGCTTTACAATCATCTTTAAGTTCTTTAAAAGTAGCTCCATCACAAGTACACATGTAAGCTGCACCTTTTTCAATTAAATGGCGCGCATAATCATAATAAATCTCAAATCTATCAGATTGATATACAATCTCATCTGGATGAATTCCCAACCATTCTAAATCCTCAGGAATCATCTCATAAGCAGGTTCAAATACTCTTTTAGGATCTGTATCTTCAATTCTTAAGATTAATTTACCATCATGTCTTTTAACATACTCTGCATTAGGAACAGCTGCACGAGTATGTCCAATATGCAAAGGTCCACTAGGATTTGGAGCAAAACGTAAAACAATATTTTCATGAGTTCCAGGAAGCTCTTGAAGTCCAACTTCTTTAACTTGTTTTTGTGTTTTAACCTCAAGATTGAATTTTTCCATTTCTTCTTTTTGTTCATCTAAAGATAATGAATTTACTTTAGCTACAATTTTACCAGCCATTGGCCCAATTTCTTTAGCTTTGCTTCTTAAATCAGGTTCTTGAGACATGATTGAACCTATAACTGCTCCAGGATTTGCACTTCCTTTATGCTTAGCTGCATTTAATAAAGCATGTTTATAAACAATTTCTTCTAAATCATTCATTTAATCATCACAATTTAATTAATAAAAATAAGTAGTTTTATTTATCTATTTATTACTATTAAAAATTTGTTATCATTAGAAATTTAAGATTAATTAATAAACACATGAACTGTCCAATAAGTTGGATAATCATTATATATAGATGTCCAATGTAATGGATAGGGCACTGTCAATTTGTTAGCTCTTGGTCATATTTTAGTTTTTTTTCTTTTTCTTTGATTCTTTTTGTGTTTTATGTTGTGTTTGTGAAAACTGTGATTGGTTTTAATACTAGTTTTTTGTGTTCTTTATTTCTTTTTAAATCTTTCTAATTTTTGATTAACTTATTGATTTTTTTCTTAAATTATTCTTTAGCATATTATTGGGCACTGCCCAAAATTGTCATGATGACATTACAAAAAAAGTATATTACATTTATAAAAAATATATAATAAAGAGAGTTGTTATAAAATCAAGGAGATAAATTCATTAGGATTGATAGAATGACAAAAGAGCTAGAAAAAGCTAAAGAATTAATAAAAAATGAAAAATATAAAGAAGCTCTTAAATTAGCTAAAAAAAGACATGGCAGAGACAAAATTGATGAATATTTAGCTATTTTAGATATGTTAATTGAAAAGGATTACATGAGTGCTGTTGAAGAAAGAGGATTATATCATCAATATTACGATCCAGACCATGATAATGGAGATTATGGTGAAAAATACTTTGATATTTATTTAAAAGCACATCCACAATCTATTAATGCAATTTGTGATAAATCAATGAGTTTATTTAATAAAAATAAGATTGATGAAGCTCTTGAATATATGGACATTGCATATAAAAAATATGATGTTTACTCAGAAGTAGAAAAACCAAGAATTGAAAAAAAGGAAGTTAAAATGGGTAAAATTGAACTTCTAATGCAGGCTAAACAATTTGATAAAGCATTAACTGCTCTTAATAAATATGAAAAGAAACATGGAGCAGATAAAAAAGTAAACCTTTATAAAGGTCAAATGCTTCAAAAAAAAGGTGAAAACAAAGAAGCATTAAAGTACATTGAAGAAAGTTTATCTGAAGAAATAACTCTTGTTGGACTTAATACAAGAGCCGATGCTAATTATGAACTTAAAAATTATAAAAAAGCATTAAATGATTATAAAGAGTGTATTAAACATGAAAAAGAAGTTAAAGATGACTTAGAATTAGTTACTAATTTTAATTATAAAGCTGCATTTTGTGAAATTGAACTTGGAAATTATTCTGGAGCTATTAAGCACTTAAATAAAACAATAAATATGCTTAACAAAAAAGGCAGGCTTCCAAACAATCTAGAAAAAATTTACCAAAAATGTTCTTTTGAAAAAAAAAGAATTATGAAAAAAGGGAATATTAAAGATGAAGAATTTAAAAACACAAAATTCTTGTCAACTAATAAAACAATATATGCATTAATCATGCTTATTGTATTTTATATAATACTAAAAATTATGGGATATTAATAATGAGGCTTGGAAAAACAAATCTTGAAGTTAATAAAAATGGATTCGGAGCACTGCCCATTCAAAGACGAAACAAAAAAGATTCTATCGAAATACTTAAAAGAGCTTATGAAAATAAAATTAACTTCTATGACACGGCTCGTTTTTACTCAGATAGTGAAGAAAAAATAGGAAAAGCCCTAAATGATGTTAGAAACAAAATTATTATTGCAACAAAAACTGGAAGTGAAAAAGAAGAAGACTTTTGGAAAGACCTAGAAACTTCTTTAAAATATCTTCAAACAGATTACATTGATTTATATCAATTTCATAACCTTCCTTTTTGTCCAAAACCTAATGATGGAAGTAATTTATACGAAGCTATTGTAGAAGCTAAATCACAAGGATTAATAAAACATATTGGAATAACAACACACAAATACACAATAGCTATTGAAGCATTGAATTCTGGACTATACGAAACACTACAATACCCCTTTTCTTATTTAAGTGGAAAAAGCGAAATTGAACTAGTTGAAAAATGTAAAAAACTAGATATTGGCTTTATAGCTATGAAAGCAATGGGTGGAGGATTAATTAAAAATGCAAAAGCATCCTATGCTTACATAAACCAATTTTCAAATATCCTCCCAATTTGGGGAATTCAAAAAGAAGAAGAACTTGATGAGTTCTTATTATATGAGAAAACAAAACCCAAATTAGATGATAAGTTAAAAATAGCTATCGATAAAGATAAAGAAGAGCTTAAAAAGAATTTCTGTAGAGGCTGTGGTTATTGCATGCCTTGTCCAGAAGAAATAAATATTAGTATGTGTGCTCGAATGTCTTTATGGATTAGACGTTTTCCAACAGAACCTTACCTAACCCCTAAATATCAAAAAATAATGGAAAAAACCAGAGAATGTGTAGAATGTTATTTGTGCGTAGATAATTGTCCCTACGAACTAGATATTCCAAAATTACTTAGAGAAAATTATAATGATTATATGAATGTTTTAAAAAATACAATGTGATACTATGAAACAAATGATTGAAAACCCTAATGAAGTTGATTGGGTTGGATTTTGGAAGGAAATACTTAAAGATAAAAAAGATAAAGACTGGGATAAAGCAGCTGTTGGATTTTACAAAAGATCTAAAAAGGACGACTATCAAAATGCATTGTTTTCAAAATTAATACTAAATGAAAATGACACAGTATTAGATCTAGGTTGTGGTGAAGGTTCAATTACAATACCTCTAGCTAAAAAGGTTAAAAAAGTAATAGGCTATGATTTATCTTCTAAAATGTTAGAATTTCTTGAAAAACGTGCCCAAGATAATAATATAAACAATATTGAAACAATACAAAAATCTATTGAAGAATTAAAATATGATGAAATAGGCGATGTTGATGTTGTTGTAGCTTCAAGATCTCTAAATGGAATCATGCCAATTGATGAAGTTTTAAGCGAAATTAATAAAATAGCTAATAAATATGTTTTTATTACATTATTTGGACCTGAAAATCAAAAAATGGAAAAAGAATTTGATGAACATATTGGTAAAAAACGTACAAACTTCCCAGCACATGATTATTTCTTTAATATTTTATATAATATGGGAATTTATGCTAATATTGAAAGATTAAACTTAAATGTTTACAGAGAGTATGATAATCTTGAAGAAGCTATGGATAATGGTAAATTCAACCTAGATTTATATACTGATGAAGAAAAAGAACGATTAAGAGAATATTTAGATAATCTATTATCTGTTAATCCGAAAAATGGAAAACTGTACTACACAAAAGATAAGCCCGACTGGATTTTAATTTGGTGGAAAAAATAAAATTAGAAAAATAATAAATATCTTGATGTTTTATCAAAGTATTCTTTATACTTTTCACTATATTTTTCTAAATAAAAATGTTCCTCTTTATCATTATTAAAAACTTAACAGCTTCTAATATTTTATTGCTATCTTTAGTATATTCTGATTTTGATCAATTAACATAAGATACCATAATTTTAAATTAGAATACCCTTTTACAATAAACATTATCTCAATGGGCAAACCTAGCAATAATGCAAAATAAATCATTAAAATTCCCCAAAGAGTAAATGGAACTTGAATTAAAAAAATTATAAAAGCAGATAAGATTGCAGACCCTTTTTCCTAATTAAATATCCAACCATCAAAATTGGAAAATAATATATTCCAGTTAAATATATGTCTAAAAATGGAAAATTCGTTAACCATCCTGCGAAATAAGTTAAAAGAATATATAAAACTCCCAATGCTACAGCCATCACTGCAGTTATCATTATATCATGTGTAGACCATTTATTATCATTATTCATAATACCACCAATAGACGATACCGTCGATTAATACTTATTATAAATATTAAAATAATAGTAAAAACCTCCCTTAGAAAGAGAAGTTTCATTAATAATATCCTCCATGGTCACATTAAAATATCCTTTCTTTAAAAAAACTTTAAAAACTGCATCCAATATATCTTTAACTCTCTTCGGAAGTTTTTTTAATATATTCTGTCAAAAAATCACATTGTATTCTTATTAACTGAATTATAAATTCTTTATAATTTAATTGCACTTTATATTATATACATTTATTCAAAACAATTCCTCAATATACTATCACTTCTAAAAAAAATAAAAAAATAAAATTTTGAGTTTTATTCTATTAAACCAGACTTTTTAAAGTGTTTTTCAATTATTATCATCCCAATCCATGCACCTATTATTGCACAAATAACATTTAAGATTAATAAAACAAAAAATGTAGACCACGTAAAATACTGAATTGAAGAATTAATTGCATTTTCTGAAATACCAAAATTAGAAGCTCTTTCAAGTATATATGATGATCCAAAAGCAAAAATAGGTAAATCAATTCCTAAAAAATCAGATAATGCAAAAGCAACATATGCGAGAGATATTTTTCTAGAAGAATCATATTTTCCCGCCAATATTTCTGCTATTGCCCCACCAATAACTATTGCAATAAAATGATAAACATGACCAGAAGCTAAGGAAATCAATCCAAATATTAATCCTGAAATGAGAAATACTCCTCTTTTTTGTATTTTAATAGCCAATAAAACATAAATTACACCAATTACAAGGAAAACGGCAGCATTTGAAAAAAAACTTCCAATAATTGTCATGCAAAATAAAGAAGATATAATCATGTATATTATTATAGCTAGAGCGTTAAAAACACCTATACTTATAAAATCTCTTGCGGTTAATTTTTTATCATTTTTTAATTTAAATTTCATTTTTTTTAACTCCATTAAATTTTTTAAAAAACTCCAATATAAAAAATAAAAGTAAATATCGAAACACCTGATATAATTAAATAATCAAATACTGCAAACTTTAAGTCAAAAAGCTTTGTTTTCTGTTTTTCACTATCTAACCCCCTTAACATTGCATAAGCAGATAATTCATCTGAAATTTTAAAACTTCTAATTAAGATTGGAACAATTATATATTCCATGTAATCTAATGGCTTTTTAATAATCATTTTAGCAGAAAAGTTTATTCCTCGAATTTTCATACTATCTCTTAAATAAGCATATTCTTCTAATATGGTTGGTAAAAACCGAAACATTACTGAAAATGGTAAAATTATATATTTGGGTATTTTCAAACTTTCAAGAGCACTTATAAATTTAGATAACTTTGTTGTTTTGAATATATAAAATCCGATTATTCCAAAAACAAAAAGGCGCTCAACGACATATAATAAAGTTGATAAAGCAATATTAAACCATATATTCGTTATATAAGCCGATGATAAATCTACTATTAAAAGTATGGAAAATATTAAGAAATATTTAAAAGATTCATTAAATACTCCTTCAAAAATACTTAAAAAGATAAATAAACCTAAAATAAATATCATATATCCAATCTCAGTAAAATAAAACATCATAAATCCAATAATTAAAATTAATAAAAATTTTATCCTAGGATCTAATTGGAAAGTTAATTTAGATATTTCCTGAATCATGTTTTCCACCCAACAGTAATCTTTTAAATAAATCAATATTTTCATTATTTAACTTAAAATCTTCCAATATTTTAGATTCTTTTAGATATAAAATCCTTGTAGATACTTCTAGAAGAAATTCAAAATCATGTGAAATTATAAAAATAATTTTTCCCTGTTTTGACAAATCTAAAATCAAATCACATACATATTTCATATTATTATAATCTAATCCACTTGTAGGTTCATCAAAAACAATTACATTCTTTTTTGAAAGTATAGAACATGCAATTGTTACCCTTTGTTTTTGACCTCTTGAAAGTGTTGTTGGATGATTCTCAAGGCAATCATATAGTTGAAGCTTTTTTGCTAAAATTTCTATTTTTTCATTTAAATTATTTACATCCAAATTAGCTAATTCTAACTCTTTTTTAACACTATTTTCAAATAACTGATAATCTGAATCTTGCATTACAAAATAAGAATTTTTTAATCTATCTTTATCAGATTTAACATTATTATTGATTAAAACTTCACCACTATTCTCCTTTAAAAGCCCAGATATAATTTTAGCCAAAGTAGTTTTTCCAGCTCCATTTTCACCAATTAATCCTAAAACTTCTCCTCCAAAAACCTTTAAATTAATATTATTTAGAATTTCTTTCTGATTGCTTTTTTCATAGAAAAATAGTTTATTTTTCATTATATTGGCATTTGAATATGTAAAACTAATATCTTTAAGCTCTAAACAATAATTTTCATTAATGTGCGTTTTATTATTCTTAAAATCGATTTTATCAATGTCAATAGATCTTAAACCTAAATGATTAAACTCAAAATTCGACATTTTTGATATATCACTAATGGAATATGTTTTTTTAATCATTCCATCCTCCATATGAATCATTTTGTCAAATAAAGCCTTAAGATAATAAATCCTATGTTCAATTATTATAACTGTGTGTCCATCATTTTTTAACAATCTAAAAAGTTCAGATAATCTATTAATAGAATCAAAATCAAGATTAGCTGATGGTTCATCAAAAATATAAATTGAAGGACTAATTACAGCTGCAGATGCAATTGCAATTTTTTGTTTTTCCCCACTAGATAATTTAAAAATATTTTTATCTTTCAAATAGTCAATGTTAAAAAAAGAAAACACATCATCAACTTTTTTGAATATTTCATCTTTATCCATAGCCATATTTTGACAAACGAATGAAAGTTCATCAGTTGTATCTGTTGTAAAAAATTGAGAACGAGGATCTTGAAAAACAGACCCTACATGTTCTGAAATTTCATGTAGAGCTAAATCCTTTGTATTATTCAAATTTATAATAATATCTCCACTTAAAATTCCATTATAAAAATGAGGAATTAACCCATTAAAACAGTTGAAAAGTGTACTTTTACCTGATCCACTTATTCCACTTATTAAAATTACTTCATTATCATTTATATTCAAATTTATATTTTTTAAAATTTCTTTATCTTTTTTATAAGAAAAATTTAAGTCTTTAATTAATATCATGATTAAAACTCCTAATCTTAAGTGGCTTTTTAAAAACATTTACCATAATGGAAGCTCTTTGTTATTTTTTAAAACTAATATTTCAGTTAAAATATACGAATCTGCTCCATTACCAAAAGTTAAACCAATCCCAATTATAACCTGTATTAAACGGAAAGTCACAGATACAGCTGCAAGTTGACTTGTTCCTAGACCTGAAACAAAAATCCAATCAATACATTCTTCCTTATTCAAATAAAAACCCCTAAAAATTAAATATTTAAAAAATTATACTCTTTTGATTTTGACTGAGCATTCCAAAGATTTTTATATAGTCCTTCATCTTTAATCAAATCATTATGAACTCCTTTTTGAACTATTTGGCCATTATCAAAAACTAGTATGTTATCTGCATTTTTAATAGAGTTCAAATTGTGAGCAATTACTAATATGGTTTTATTCTTTACAAGCTCACTTATAGCTTCTTGAATTTTAGATTCATTTATCGGATCTACATTACTTGTAATTTCATCCAATATTAATATAGGTGCATCCTGTAAAAATGCCCTTGCAATTGAAATTCTTTGTTTTTGTCCTCCAGAAAGACCTAAACCATTTTCACCAATTATAGTATCATAATCTTCAGGCAATGTCATTATAAAATCATGAATCATTGCTCTTTTAGCTGCTTTAATTACCTCTTCCCTATTTGCATTTTTATTTCCAATTTTAATATTATTATAAATAGTATCAGCAAATAAAATTACATTTTGCATAACAATACTCAAATTACTTAAAACATAATCATAGTCCATATCCTCTATATTAATATCTCCAATTTTAATTTGTCCAGAATCTGGATTCCAAAATCGTAAAAGTAAATTAGTAACTGTAGTTTTTCCAGACCCTGATGGTCCAACAAGAGCCGTTAGTGTATTTTCAGCTATTTCAAAATTAACCTTTTTAAGTTTAAAATCATCATCCTCATATGAAAATTCCACATCTTCAAATGAAATATTAAATTTCTTAGCTTTCCTAGGACTTGTAGGATTTGTTATAGTTTCTTCATTCAAAAACTTTAAAATTCTTTTATAGGAATCTGACACTTTAATATAATTTAACCAATGCAATTCCATGTCAAAGAAAGGTTTATAGAATTCCCTACTTATTATAATAAATATTAGATATGTTGAAATAGATATATTACCTTTAAAAAATAAATAAGCTCCAGTTATTAATAAAATTGAAAATCCCAACTCCAAAATTAAATTGTATAAACCTAAATATTTTGCATTGAATTTAGATAAACTTTGACTACTTTTAGCAAATTTTATAGCACTTTTTTTAAGTTTATTTTCAAACGTTTTATTCTTATTAAATGCTTTAATTAGTGGAATGCCTTTAACATACTCAACAAATAAGCTAGCCATATGCAGTAAATTATCTTTAAGTATTTTTTCTAAATTTTTACCAGATTTAATACCATAATACAATACAAAAATAGCGAATGGTAATGGAACCATCATAACTAAAGCAAGCTGCCATTTAATTATCGTTAATAATATTCCAATCAATATTGCAATAATAAAATCACTAATCATCCTTGACCACATGTGTGCAACTACCCCCTCCATATTATCAACATCTTTATGGATTATCATGCTAATTTCCCCTAATCTTTCATTAGTATAAAATCCTAAGGAAAATTTTTTAAGCTTTAAGATTATTGAGGATCTAATTTCTTCAACTATTTCAAAACCAGAAAAATGTTTTAAAATGTCAGCAACACCATTTGAAATTACTTTAACTAAAAGTAAAAAAATTAATAAAATCCAATAAAATATTAAATCAATATCTGCACCTTCAATGATTTTTGATATCATATCTAAAACCAAAAATAAAATTCCAATACCACTTAACGAATATAAAACAAACAACAATATGGAAAAAGCTAGCATCCCCTTTGCCTTAAATGTCATACTATTAAATATTAATTTATACATATTATACCTCCTTAATTTGCCAATTATCTACTTGATTCTGTTTATTTAGCATTTCCCTATATTTTTGGCAATTTAAAAGAGTATCATGTTTTCCACTACAAATTACTTCGCCACGATCCATTAAAAAAATATTATCAAGGTTCTTAATTGTGTTTAAATGATGTGCAATTATTATAAGTGTTTTATCTTTTCCAAGACTATTAATTGCATCATGAATTAAAAATTCATTATCAGGATCAATAGCAGATGTAGCTTCATCTAAAATAATAATTGGAGAATCCTTTAATATCATTCTTGCTATTGATATTCTTTGTTTCTCTCCACCTGAAAATTTAACACCATTTTCACCTAATAATGTGTCATAACCATCTTTTAGAGAAATTATGAAATCATGAATCCTTGCTTTTTTAGCTGCTTCAATAATCTCTTTTTTAGATGCATCTGGTTTTCCAATACGAATGTTCTCTTCAATTGATAAATTAAACAAAAAAACATCTTGTTGCACTATAGAAATCAAGTTAGAAAGGTTTTTTTCACTTATATTGTTTATATTCACACCATCAATTGTTATAGAACCAGCACAGACTTTCCAAAATCCCATTATCAAGTTTGCAATAGTTGTTTTTCCACTACCTGAAGATCCTATGATTCCCGTTTTTGAGTTTTCCTTAAAAGTCATGTTAATATTAAATAAAACTTTTTCATCACCATTATATGAAAAATCTACATCACTAAATATAATATCACCATTTTTTGGATTTTCTACCAAATCACTTTTAATTAATGGATTAACACTTAATATAGTGTTAATTTTTCTAATTGACTCATTTAGGATAATATTGAAATGTTGAAAAGTAGGTAGTTTATTTATTGTTTTTGAAAACTTTTCAGCCAATATAATGGATAAAATAAAAATCATTACAGATATTTTTCCATTAACTAACAGATTAGAACCTATTATTATCAATAAAACTAGCCCCAACTCTGAAAAAAATGAAATTAAAGACATAGGAATAGTTATATTTAACATTTCAGATTTAACCCATTTTATATAATCTTTCATATCCATTAGAACTTCATCTGTTTTAGTTTCATTATTACTAAATGCCTTTATTACAGAAACTGTATTGATATACTCCACCAAATTTTCAGACATTTGTTTAGAACTTTCTGTAAATTTTCTTACTGAATCTTTTAAATAGTAATCAGTCAACTTTTTGAGAATGAATATTATGGGAATTGTAGAGACTAAAGATAACGCAAGTCGCCAGTCAAAAAATAAAATAGTTATAACAATTAAAATTTGAATTAAAAACAATGAATTAATTTCGGGTAATGCATGAGCTAAATACAATTCTATTTGTTCAACATCATGATTTATAATATTTGAAAAATTTCCAATTTTTTTATCTTGAAAAAACCCTAGAGATAACTTTTTTAAGTGTTTTATTATGCTTAACCTTATCTCCACAAGCATTTCATAAGCTTTTTCATGTGTCTTCCATATTGACAATCCATAAAAAAAAGACTTTAATATGGAAAATGCTACAATAAAAATAGATAAAAACAACAAATTATTAAAATCTATCGAGTTAAACATGATTTTATTGATAATATAAACTACAAACAATATAGGTAATATCTCAAATATAGATTTTAGTAATATTAAAATGTCTGGAAATAAGTTTCTCTTTTTTAAATATTTTACTGTTAAAGTTTCATCCAACATTATATAACCGCCAATAATAAACAAATGTTTAATTTTACTTTATAATTTTAGAAAAATACAAAGATATTAATAAGAAAAATCTAAATTAACAATTTAAACAATTAAAAAATATTGAATATCATTGAATTATAAATGAACTTATGTTCAATATTATCTTATAATTAAGACCTATTTAAATGTTACTATGCATCATAAAAATTGAAAAACAGATTAAAAATATTATTTAAAAGCTGTAAAATAATACTCTGCAAATAAATCAAGCATATCTTCAGCCCACATTTTCCCATTATAATGACGAGCTATTTCAACTATACCTTCAATAAATGTATTGGCTAAAATATGTATAAAAACATCCTCAAATTCCAATTTATTATTAAAAGATAATTTATCCCTATTTTCTTTTATATGTTCTGTTAAAACTTCAATTAAATTTTCTTTATAGTTTGCATGCTTAGTTCCAAAACTTTTGTCAATTAAAATAACAAATTCTTTATGTTTATTTAAAAGATCTAAAATAGATTTCCTTTCAAATTCAACAAAAGTAGCATAAGGATTAGTTGATTCATTATTTTTCAAATTTTCAAAAGAATTATTAGTAATCGGACTTACAACCTCATCAAAAAGAGTCTCTTTATTTTCAAAGTAGGAATAAACAAGACCCACAGAAACATCTGCTTCATTAGCAATGTCTCTTAAATTAGCATTTTTAAAATCCTTTTTATAAAATTCATTCAAAGCAGCTTCAAGAATTCTATTTTTAACCTCTTCTTTTAAAACTTGAACCATACTACTCACTATATTCCATATTAATATTATCTATGATAAATATTTTATCATGTCAATTTAACAAGATTATCAATATATTATTGTTTATCTTTAATTCTTTTATTTATTTTATCAATAACCTTATCCATCTTATTTCCCCACCCAACAACATCATCAAAAACCACAACATCCACTGAACCACCTTGAAATTTCTCCATTAGCTATTTTTTCTTCAAGCCAAGATTCTGTTTCAATATAGGAATGTTTAAGGTTATTTAAAAGCTTTTTATTGCAATTCCTAAGACCTCTAGTGTTTACTTCAATTAATCTTCTAGATATTTCTTCTAAGGCATAAGGATTATTTTCTTGAAAAAAAATCCTTCATTTTTCATCTAAAACAAATTTATTAGCTACTTCATCAAATATCCAATCATCAACAATTTCAGAGGAAGCTTTCCATTCATAAAGATAAGTCACTCTTTTCATAATATCTGATGCTCATTATACCCATGTTTTTTCATAGCTTCAAGGTTAATGCTACCAACAAGCATGTCTTCAGTTGCTGAAACCTGGTAATTCTACAATTTCAACCTTTTTTTCAATGACATTTAAATCTTCTTTTTTAGAATTACATGATTCGCACAAATCATCTGGACTACATGAAAAAACACAATTAGAAACTACTTTTTGATTTGGCAATATTGAAGGTAATGCCCTAACTGCAGTTGATTTTGAGGTTCCTTTTTCTCCTTTAATTAAAACACCACCAATTTTAAAGTCTATTAAATTTAAAATAAGTACAATTTTCATTAAATCTTGTTCAACAATAGCACTGAATGGATAATTTAAAGTTTTTTCATGGTTTATCATAAGAACACCTTTAATAAAAAAAATACAATGTTAATAAAGATTTAACTAAAGTTATTAATTAAGTCTTAGTTAAAATTTAGTATATGGTGGTTAATAAATATATTTAATACTTTTTATTAAAGCATTGCTTTAAATGAAAAATTGTTAGTAAAAATAAGAGAATTTTTAAATAATATCCCTTGAATTTCTTAAAAAGTTAATCACATTTATGTTCTCAATTCCATCTCTAGATTGATTAATCTTATCCATACTTAAAACATATTTTGGATAATTATCTTTAACCATAAGCAATGGTTTAAATTCACGGTTAATTGTTTCTATACTGTCCAATATATACGCAACTTGAATGTAAATTTTTTTACCATTCTTTTTAGCTATAAAATCAATTTCTAAGTTATTAACACATCCAATTGTAACTTTATAATCATTCCTAAGCAATTCCAAATAAACAATGTTTTCAATAATTCTTCCAGTATTTTTTTGTTTATCATCCACTTGAGAGAAATAAAAACCTTGATCTATTAAATAATATTTTTCTGAGCCAGAAATTTCTTTTTTACCAATTAAATCTTCACGGGATACTTTTGATAAGACATATGCATCTTCCAAATATTTTAGATAATTATAAATTGTTGCTTTTCCAATTCCCCAATTTTCATGTTTTAAATAATTGTACAATGAATTAGCAGATATTAAACTACCAATATGGCTAATTAAAAACTTCATTATCCTATCAAACAATCCGACATTTCTAAGTTCATGACGCTCAATTATATCTCGTAAGACTATTGATGAAAATAAATCATTGAGTATTATTTCTTTATTATTATTAATTGCAATGCTTATTGGAAAACCACCATATATTAAATATTCCTCAAAATAATTCTCAATTTCACTATATAATTCATTTTTTATTATAGGTTTTTCATTGATTTCCTCTTTAAAATCAAGGAATTCATTAAATGAAAACGGATACATCTCAATTGAAACATATCGGCCAGTAAGATAAGTTGCAAGTTCACCAGACAATAATTTAGAATTTGATCCAGTTATGTAAATTTCAACATTGGGCAATTTAAAATAGCTATTGACACTAATTTCCCATCTTGAAACATTTTGAATTTCATCAAAGAATAAATAAACTTTATTTTCATGTTTACTAATAAAATTTAAAATAATTTCATCTAATTCTTCTTTTGAATTAATATGATTATATTTAGGAAGTTCTAAATCCATTAAAAGTATATTCTCTCTACTAACACCATTTTTAATTAATTCCTCAATGATTAATTTTAAAAAATAAGATTTACCCGAACGTCTTACACCAGTAATTACTTTAATTAAATCTTTATTCATAAAACTTTTAATTTTATCCATGTACTCCTTTCTTTCAACCATGATATCCACCTAAATAACATATATAAAACATTAGCTTATTAAATAATATATTTGTTTTATATAAAAAACTTTCTACTAAAAATTAAGAAAAAAGTTTTATAAAAAAAATATAAAGATTGATTAATATTTAGAATAATAAGTATAATTGCCTTAATATTTATTTTAAATAGTTTTTAGAGGAAAAAAATTATAATGTAGCTGAAATAATGAATTTAAAAATAGAGCAATAGCTATGAAAATTCATAGCTATAAATATGTATTTTAGGATTAATCTGACTTAATCATAGTCAATATCATTTTATAAGGACCATTAACAGCCTGAAGAGCATGTGGTTCATTTGCCGGCATTATAATAATTTCACCAGCTTTTACAGTATTTTTGTTGCCGCTGATTGTTATTTCAGCTTCACCATCAATAATTTGAACCATAGCATCAAAAGGAGCTGAGTGTTCTGATAATCCTTGTCCTTGGTCAAATGCAAAGAAAGTTACAGTACCTAGCTCCTTTTTTATTACTTCACGACTGACAACAGTGTCATTTTGATATTCAACTAAATTTTGTATATTTAGAGCTTTAGCTTTAATATCTTCATTCATTATTTATTCACCCAATATTGTTTTAATGTCTGCAATTGCATCTCCAGAAATTGGAGTTAAGTTGTAATTTTCAACTAAGACATTTATAATGTCATCATTACACCATGCTGGAAGAATAGGTCCCAACCACATATCGGTTTTTCCAAGGTAGAGTAATGCCCAAAGTACAGCTGCTGCTTTTTGTTCCATCCAACTAAGTACAATAGTTAATGGTAACTCATTTAATGGTAAATCAAACAATTCAGATAAAGCTAATGCCACATCAACTGCTACAATAGTATCATTACATTGACCTACATCTAATAATCTTGGAATACCTTCAATATCTCCTAAATCTAAGTCATTGAATTTGTATTTACCACAAGCAAGTGTTAAGATAATTGTGTCATTTGGTAAGTTTTTGACAAATTCTCGGTAATAATCATTATGACGAGCTGCCTTATCACAACCCCCCACAACAAAGAATCTTCTGATTTTACCCGCTTCAACTAATTCTTTAATTTTATCAGCATGTTCTACAATAGCTCCTGCACTCCAACCAGTAGTAATAGTGGTTAATTCCTCAGCTTCAAGACCGCCTAATGATTTTGCACATTCAATTACTTCTGAAAAGTCGTAATTTTCTACAGTTTTCACACCTTCAAGTTTAGCTACATCCATTGTGAACATTCTTTCTTTATATGCATCTAATGCAGGAAGTACACAGTTACTTGTTCCAACAATAGCTGCATTGTATTTTTTAAAGATTGTTCTTTGATCATGCCATGCCCCACCTAATTGACCGACTAAATGTTTATATTTATTTAATCCAGGATAACCATGAGCTGGTAACATTTCTGAGTGAGTGTATACATTAACTCCAGTTCCTTCAGTTTGTTTTAAAAGTTCTTCTAAAGCTTTCATGTCATGTCCAGTTACAATGATAGCTGGTCCTTCTTGAGCTCCAACTTTTACTTCAACAGGTCTTGGTTCGCCATAAGCTTTAATATGAGCGTTTTTAAG
Organism: Methanobrevibacter oralis; assembly: GCF_001639275.1. Classification (NCBI taxonomy): domain Archaea; kingdom Methanobacteriati; phylum Methanobacteriota; class Methanobacteria; order Methanobacteriales; family Methanobacteriaceae; genus Methanobrevibacter; species Methanobrevibacter oralis. The sequence continues at coordinate 61,222 of NZ_LWMU01000103.1, read as the reverse complement.
TAATCTCATTACATCTACACTTTTTTCTCCAGCTTCAAGAGCTAAAGCAACTAAATCTTCAACATCGAAGTTAACATTAGTTAAAGTTGTATATAATCCTTTTGTTAGAAATGCGTCAATTTCTGGATTATATTCTCCTAAAACATTTGCATTGTAGTTGTATGCACTAATACCCTTCATTGTGAAAATTAAGTTATCTTGTAACCTAGCTACGGTCGGTATTTTACCACAAACCCCTCTAACAGTACAGCCAGTACCCCTAGCGGTTTGGGAACACTGATAACAAAACATGTCTAATCCATCTGCCATAATACTAATCTCCTTAAAAGTCTATAATTAAAAGTTAACTTAAAAAGTATATAAGTATTTTGTCACTATTTCAGGGTGAAAAGTGATAAAGTTATAAACTCCTACCACCATATTATAATTATGGATGAAGATATAGACCTACTTAAAAGAATTGGACTGACAATGTATGAAGCAACGACATATGTAAAACTCACTTCATTAATCACAGCTACAGCAAGTGAAATTAGTGAAAAATCGAACATTCCTTCAAGCAAAATATATGATGTTTTGAAAAGCCTTAACCGAAAAAATTTTATCACAATCGAAGATGGCAGACCATTAATTTATCATGCAAACTCCCCAGTTGAAGTATTAAGTCGTGAAAAAGACAAAATTGATAGTGAAATTGATGATTCGATTACAAGACTAACTAATATTTATGAAAATGGAATGAATCAAGTCCAAGCTCCAATATGGAGAATATATGGTGTTGAAAAAATCATTTCAAAAGAATTAGAAATAATTAAACGAGCAAAACATACAATAAATATGAGGATAGGATTTTTATTTGAATGTGAAGGAGAAGCTCTTATTAAAGCTTTTAAAAATAGATCAGATTTAAATATTAATATTCTAGCTTCCCCTAAATGTTACATAAACCAGAGCGAAATTGATATTATAGATTTATTTAAAGAAGCTGACATTAATATTTACAAAGCAGATGTTCCATTTGTTAAAGTATTAATATCTGATTCAAAAGAAATGCTTCATACTTACACAAAGTTTTCTGAAGATAAAAGAAATGTTCTTCCAAATACTGCTATTGGAATCTGGAATAAATACGAAGATATAGCTAGAAATTATGATGAGAGATTTATAAATCAGATGAAAAAAATTAAAAAGAAAGATAATTTAAAATAATTTATCTTCAACATCTTTACCTTCATTTATTGCTTCTGTTGACTTAATAATATCTACTAAAGCCCAGATCCAAACAATTATTACTAAAACAATACCAATAATTATTACACATAAAATAGCGGATACAATATATGCAATAATAAATGTTAAACATTTATTATTTAATCCAACATATAAATGACCTAAACCTGGAAATATTATGCTTAATAATGCTGCAACTCCCACACTTTTTTCTTCTAGATTTGCAACACGAACACCACAATTAGGGCAAATTACTGCATTAACATCAATTTCTGATGCACAATTAGTACAATATTTAGTATTTTTAACAGAATTACCCGAATTAACCATCGAATGACCACAATTAGGACAAAATTTAGCATCACCCACTTCAGTTCCACAAGATGGACAACTTAATGTGGCTTTTTGGTCTTCTACAGGTGATCCACAATTAGGACAAAATTTAGCATCCCCAATTTCAGCTCCACAATTAAAACAGAAATTAATATCTCCTTCATCATCAGCTTCTACTTTAGCCCCACAAGAAGGACAAAATTTAGCATCACCCATGTCAGCACCACAGGAAGGGCAAGACTTTGATTCTTCTTGATTAAAAGATTCGTTATTTACTTCCAAATCATCCTCTTGATTATTAAAATCTTTTTTTATTTCAGCATCAATTACAGAGTTATCTAAATCCTTAACAGATGATTTTTCAATAACTTCCTCATCTAAAAGTTCACATCCACAACTAGGACAAAATTTTCCATTTTCTATTTCTAAACCACAATTTTTGCATTTAAGCATAATAACACCAATTATATATCTAATTTACATTAGTATATGTTAAAAAATAGTTAATAAAACTTTCTTAAAAATAGCATGCAAAATAAAATTATATATAGCTATTAAAGTTAATTAATAGCTATAGTAGATATTGTGGACAGTTTTTGTATATGGGCAGACATATACCGAAACCATCATTTAAATAATTATTTTATATTTTTGGAGGAAAGAAATATTTATTATCTAGAGCTATTAATAATAAATACTTTCCGGCTGAGATGTATTTTTTTAAATATAAAATAACACGAAAGATAGAAAACTACCTTTCTAATATTAGAAAACTAAACATCCTCTAATATTAGAAAAATAGTTAATAGTTATCAAATGATAACTATCCTATTTTTTATAGTCCTAATTCTAATGGACCTAATTTAGATAAAGTTTTATGAAATTCTTCCATTGTTTTTTGAAATTTTTCTCCTTCTGAAGCTGAAATCCATTCAAAACGGAATCTTTCTTCATCAATACCAAATTCTTCAATAATGTCTTCTACAATTTTTGCTCTACGAGACCATTTATAATTTCCTGCATCATAATGGCAATCTCCAATATGGCATCCTCCAACAAATACACCATCAGCACCTTCTTTAAATGCCTTGAAAACCATAGATGGATTAATCCTTCCCGAGCACATTACTCTGATAATTCTTATATTTGGTGGATATTGCATACGAGCCGTTCCTGCAGTATCTGCACCTCCATAACAACACCAGTTACATAATAAACCCACAATTTTAATATCATCAGCCACATTATCACCTTATAATAAACCCTTTTCGGGACTGTAAAGTGGAGGTTTTTTATCATCAGAAACTCCAGCTATATATCCAGTCCTATCACAATATTTTTTCTGCATTTTATCAAAAATTAATGATACAGGAATGTCTACCGGACAAACATCTTCACATTGGCCACAATCTACACAACTGAAACCCATGTGTGATAATCTAATACCTTGGAATTCGATTGGATGAGGAGGAATAGAACCAGATTCCTTAAAGTATTTCTTATCAATCTCACAATTATTATAACAGTAACATATCGGACAGACATCCCTACATCCGTAACATTTAATACATCTATTCCAATAATCCGCATCAACTGCACTAGGATATGCTGTATTTTGTTGTTTTTTACTAAGTTTAATCATGATATTTTCAACTTTAGATCTAGCTTCAACAGCTGCTTCTTGAGGTGATTTAGTTTCAATTAAACCAGCTCCTTTAGCACCATTTATTATTTCATGACCTTTTTCATCATTAACCTCGATAAATGTCCACCCATCTTCAGCACCCCAATTTCCACAAGCAATATTTGCTTTTCTTGGGATTTTAATATCGCATCTTTGACAATTTTTACGACGACCTAATCCTTTTTCTTCTAAATCGTGAATTTTAATTCCTTTTTCACTTCCATCTTTAAGTTCGATTATGAATTGTCCTTTATCAATTTCTTCAGATACAACATCATCAGGATTAACTTCATAATATGTTTCAATCATTTTACGACCAGTAACTGGGGATACTGTTCCACCACAGTTAAGGCCTATTGATATAACATTATCTGGATTAATTTTATGACGTTTAATTAACTCTTCGATTGAACGAATATCACATGGTTTAACAGCAACGGCAACTTTTTTATCAAATAAATGTTTGCTTATTAAATCTCCAATTAAAGTAGGAGCGCAATGAAGAGAACCTGCTGTTGAAATTAAATCATCAGAATCTGTAATGAATGTTGGAACACCATCATAAATATCTTCACCAGCACATAATGTTAAAACACCATCGACAATTTCATTATCTAGTAAATATTTAAAAATACTAGTGACTGCTCCACCACATTCTCCAGCGCCAAATATATCAGAGACTTTAGATTTAGCTAAAACATAATTAAAACTCATTTTATCACTACACTTTTTCTTGTAATTTTTCAACGATTTCAATTCCACTTAAAATACCTTCGGGTGCATCAAGGATTTGTACAAAGTTTTGAACATCACCCATTGCGTTTGTAAAACTACCACCATTTTCAATCCAAAATTTAATTGGAATAACCACTTCAGAAGCATCAGTTACATCATTTTCATGTGCAGAAAATGTAAATATCTTTTTAACCTTAGTTAAATCTTCAATTTCATCTTCACCAAAAACAAGTAAAATACTAGAAGATTCTATAACATCACTAATTGGATTAGCTTCAAGTTCACTTAAAGCACCTTTAGTATTACATTTGCTGAAAATAGGTAAAAGTTTAGAATTAGTTTTTTCTGCAATGCTTTTAATAATTTCAAATTCATCAGAGGAGTCAATTTCATTTATAATAATAATTGAATCATTAGCTATGTCTGCATCATTGAAATAATCAGAGATATGATCAACAAGAGTAAATTCAAAATTTAATGCAGTAACCCCTTTATCTTCAGTTCCAATTGCAAGAATACTTGCACCATTATCTAAAGCATGAAAAACCCGCCTACCTACAAGAGGACTATTATAAACAACATCCCCAATAAGATAAATATCCTTGGCATTATCCACATCATCATATCTAGCTAATTCACCATCATAATTAGGGAAATTATCAGAAGAAAAGCCAATTTTATAACCCATTTTATTAGCAAATTCTTTAATAGCTATAATTTCCTCATTAGAATTATTTCCAGAACAAATTACTCCAATTTCATCAGGATTACTATTTTTTAATTCATCTGCAATTATCTTTAATGCTTCGCTAAGATCACTACTTCTTTTAGAAACTAATGGAGTTAATATTCTAGATTCAAAGCACTCAATCGAATTTCTGCCGTTTAAACAATTTTTGCCTTCGTTTATCACATTCCTTTTATATGGAAAAGTTCCAACAACTTCACCATCTTTTGAAATTATGTCGATTCCACAACCAACGCTACAAGAAGGACAAACTGTATGTTGAATTTTTAACATGTACAAATTCTCCAAATGATTAATAATTATTTAATTTAAGAGACAATTAATATAATTCATTGAAAATATTATTAGCCAAAATATTTTCATTTTGTAAATTTATAGATGAATCGCGAGTAATAGAAATCATATTAAAGATCATCTCACTAGCTTTGTCTAAAATTATTTTAGAAACTTCATCTTTTACAAAATTTTCACAAAGTTGTAGTTCTACAGAACCTTCAAACATGAACCTCATTGAAAAATGTGTGAATGATTTTATTGTACAAACAAAATCAAATACTTCACTATCAGTATTTCGAAAATCTATCGCCCAATCAAAATCAAGTTGAACTTCCTGATTTTTTAGATTTTCTTTCTGTCTAATCATATCAATTTTTTCAATAAACAACCTCATGATATCACAATTTTTTATAAAGTTATCTCTTATAACACATTACCATCTATGAATATTAAGTAATAATAATATAAATCTTTTTCAAAATATTATTAAAAAAAAATTCTTTAAAAGAAACATAACTATTAATTAATGTTTAATAATAAAAATAAAGATATATTAATAATTATTAAGCCAATAAACTAATTTAAAACTCTTGATTAACTATAAGTATTAATAAAATTAAATCAAAGTTTTTTTAAACTTAAGATAAAAAATCTTAAAATACTTTATTTATAATATCATCGACAATAACATCTTAGATTATAAAAAATAAGTTTTATATCTAAATTTAATAAAAAAGAAGTTATTAGAAAAATAAAATAAAAAGTATTACTTTTTTATAAATTAATACTAACTAATTATTATAAATTTAGTAAAAAATAATAAAAAAAATAAAAAAAATAAGACATTTAAGAATGCCTTTCTAAAACAAAATTTGCAATGTCTGCAAGTGTTTGTTTACTTGAAGAATCAGGCAATATTTCAAGCACTTGCTTAGCCTTCATCACATTTTCTTGAGCAAGATTTCTTGCATATTCAATGGATCCACAGTCATTTAAAATACCAATAGCTTCTAGTACATCATCTTGTGAATTATTGCTATCTTTTAATATTTCAAGTAATCTATCAGAATTATCACAATTAGCTAAACCATTAATTGCAATAATAGTCATTTTACCCTTAGCAATATCAGAACCAATAGGTTTACCTAAAGTTTCTTCATCACTTACTAAATCAAGATAATCATCTTGAATTTGGAAAGCAAGACCAATTAACCTTCCATATTCATACATAGCATCAATGACTTCACTAGATGCTCCACCAATAATAGCTCCAGCTTTAGTAGCAGCAGCAATTAATGCGCCTGTTTTCTTGAAAATCATAGCCATATACTCATCTTCTGAAACATCAAATCTGTCTTCAAAACTCATATCAAAAGCTTGACCTTCACAAATTTTAACGCAAGCATCAGCAAGAGTAGCTAATGTTTGGTTAATTTGATTAGGAGTATTTGTTTGTTGATTTGAAGACATGATTATTTCAAAAGCTTTTGAAAATAATGTATCTCCAGCTAAAATAGCTACATCCTCACCCCATACTTTATGAACAGAAGGCATGCCTCTTCTCATGTCATCATCATCCATGATATCATCATGAATAAGTGAAAAAGTATGGATTAATTCAATAGCTGCAGCAGATTTTAATGCATTTTCACTAGAACCTCCAATTGCTTCGGATGTAATTAAAGTTAAAGCTGGCCTAAGCATTTTACCTCCAGCTTTAGTTAAATACAGAGAAGCTTCACAAAGATTATTTGGAGTAATAGTAGATAATTCTTCTTCAATTGTTTTAATAATATCAGTTGAATAACTCCCTAATACCGCTTTAACATCACTCATAAAATCATCTCCTTAATTTTTAAAAACTTGTGCTTGTGCATTTCTTAAAATATGAACATCATATCCAATTCTGTAACCTTCTTCTTCAGCTAATTCACCGTAAGCAGAAAGCATGGATAAATCTCCATGTGCTGGAATAATATGTTGCGGTTTTAACATGCGTAAGAATTCTCTATGATCTTCTCTTCCTGCATGTCCTGAAACGTGCGCATTAGGATAAATTCTTGCACCTTTTATTTTCAATCTTCTTTCCATAATATGCCTATTAGCAGCATTAGTTGGGTTAGGAATAATAGGCGCTGAAATAATTACATTATCTCCTTTTTTAATATTAAATGGAGTTTTACCACTAGCTATCCTTGGAAGCAACGCATCAGGTTCACCTTGGTGTCCAGTAGTTACAAGTAAATAGTTAGCTCTATCTTCATCAGCCTTCATTAAAGCCCTATTAATTGATTTTGGACTTCCATAAATAGTTGCATTTTTTGGCAATTTTAAAATACCTTGTTTTTGTGCAATACCGCAGAATCTTTCCATAGACCTTCCAAGGAAAAATATTTCCCTGTGACTTTTCTTAGCAATATCAGCAATAGCTTGAACCCTTTCAACATGAGACGAAAAGGTTGTAACAATCATACCAGTTTTTTCATATAAAGGTCCTTCCATAACATCTTCAAGAATGTTGCGTGCAACTCTTTCTGAATGAGTTTTTACTTCGTCAAAGTTTTTAGCATTTGTTGTCTCAACAATTAATGCAAGTACTCCTTTTCTTCCTAATTCCCTTAAACGTTTATAATCCGGTGGTGGAGATACTTTTTGATGGTTATCAAATTTAAAGTCAAGTGCATAAACAATAATTCCCTCAGAAGTATGTAAAACAGGAAATACTGCTTGAGGAATACTGTGAGTAGATTGGACAAATTCTAAAGTAATATCTTTAGAAAGTTTCAATTTACTTCCAGGATTTAAAGCCCTAATTGGATTGTTAACTTTAAATTTACGTTCTCCTTTAATTTGTTTTTCAATTAATGCAGCAGTATAAGGTGTCCCTATTAATGGTGCATCATATCTGTGAGCTAATTTAGCTACAGCACCTATATGATCTAAGTGTCCATGAGAAAATATTATTCCTTTAACTTTACCATCAACATCTTTCATTAATGTATCGTCTGGAATAACTCCCCTTTCAATCAAATCTAAGCTATGCATACGATCAATATCTGTATCTTCGTGCATGCTAATCCTATCAAGATGGATACCCATATCAAATATGATGACATCTTCACCAATACAAATAGCAGTCATGTTTTTCCCGACTTCTTCATATCCACCTATTGCAATTACTTCAACGCTCATATAATATTATCTCCTTGAATAATTTTGTGTGTTAATTCCTCTTTCATTAAGCCACTCCCTTGTTTTTCCACATATCACTATTTTTGATTGTTTAAGTTCTTCAATGCTATTTGCACCAACTAAAAACATTGCAAGTCTTAATGAATCATTGAATTTATTAATAAAATCTATTAAATGATCTTGAGAATTTGAATTCTTTAAAAATGGTAATGCCATACCCACAGCATCAGCTCCAAGAGCAATAGCTTTAGCAGCTTCAAGACCTGAACGAATACCTCCAGATGAAATAACAGGAACATTAACAGCATTAGTAACTTCTACCGTACTAACAGCTGTTGGAATTCCCCAATCCCAAAACAATTCGCCTAAATATTTATCTTCTGCCCTATAAGTTTCAACAGCGGCCCAACTAGTACCACCAGCTCCTTCAATATCAATAAAATCAATTCCAGATTTAACTAACATCTCAGCTGATTCGGCTGATATTCCACAACCAGTTTCTTTTGCAAGTACTGGAATATTTACAGCATCTGTTATTTGGCTAATTAAACCATTATATCCTCTTGCATCTAAGTCTCCTTCAGGTTGAATAGATTCTTGAAGAGGATTTAAGTGAATAGCTAAAATATCAGCATCTAAAATTTCAATAGCCTTTTCGGCTAAATTAAGTTGAGGTGCTCCAATATTTCCAACTAACAAACAATCTGGAGCATTATCACGAACAACAGTATAAGTATCCTCAAGTTCAGGATATTCACAAGCTGCACGCTGAGAACCTACTCCTAAAGCAATATTTTTTTCATCAGCCACAATAGCTAATTGTTTATTGATATTTTTTGCAACTGGATGACCACCGGTAATAGCTGTTATAAATAAAGGTGAGTCTAATTTTTTACCAAAAACTGATGTGGATAAATCAATTTCATTTTTATCAATTTCTGGAAGAACATTATGAATTAACTCCACATCTTCAAATCCAGTAGTTTTATTCTTAAACTCGACATCATAATTTTCACAAATTAATAAATGCTCTAATTTTCTATCTGAAATCATGTTAATTTCCCCTTGAAATTACAGTTCCTTTAACTTCCATATCTTCTAACGCTTTGAAAATATTATCTTCAACTTCAGCATTTATTATTTTAGATTCGATTCCTAAATCTGCTAAATATAAAAGTTCTTTAATTTTTCCAATCATCCCACCAGTTACATCAACATTAGTAGTTCCTTCTAAAGTATCCAAATCTTTAAGTGATGTGAATTTTTCAAAAAACATTGCATCATCATGTGTTTTAGGATTCTTATTATAAACACCATCTACATCTGTTGCTAAAATCACTTTATTAGGATTAAGATTTAAAGCTAAATATTGTACTAATTGATCTCCTGAAATTACACATATTTCTAAATCATTATCTAAAACAACATCCCCATAAATTATGGGAATAAATCCTTTATTTAAATATTTGTTAAACATTTCTAACTTACCATCAGTGATTCTTTTATTAGTAGCTGTCATGAAACTTGAAGCAGGAATAGCTACTACAGGTAATCCTTCTTTAATAAATTCATCACAAACATGCATATTTAACTTTTTAACAGAATTTTGTGTTTCACAAAATCCTATTCTTTTTTGGGGATACTCACAAGTGTCAAATTTTTCCCCAATTTTATATCTTTTAGCTGGAGGGTGTCCAAATGATCCTGCACCATGAACTATTATTAAATCTTTACAAGAATTGTCTAGTGAAGATTTAATCTCACGAGCAATTCTTAAAAGACCAGTGGTATTAACTTCACTTTTTTTTGAATCTTTAATAGTTAAGCTACTTCCTCCAATTTTTAAAATAATCATTTAAATCACTCATAAACCCTTGATGAAACTCCTTTACGAGTAAATCTAATTTTTAAAACATTGTCTGATTTATTTATTGCACGGGCCACTTCATTAACTTTATCTGGACAGAGTGCAATAATGCTTCCACCACCACCAGCTCCAGTAATTTTAGAACCAATGGCTCCTGCACCTCTTGCAACATAGACCATTCTAGATAATTCTAAAGTATTAACACCTAAAACATCTAAAAATCCATGATTAATGTTCATTAATTCACCAACTTTTTTAAAATCTCCTTTTAAAATAGCTTGTTTAGCATAATTAGTTAAATTACCCATTGAAGTAATAACTGGATTAATTATTTTAGGATTATTATTCTTTAGATTTCTAACATCTTTAACAATTTTACCTGTGTTTCCATGCTTATGGGTGTATCCTACAACAAAAGGAACATTAAAATTAACTTTAAAATGTTCAACTTTTTTATTTCTAGATAAATAAACAAGACCACCATAAGTAGAAACTAAAGTATCTAAAGGACTTGCAACTCCTTGAACTGCTTGTTCAACCATATGAGCATCATGAGCCAAAGATTTTTTATTAAAACGAATATTATGATATCTATATAATGCAGCAAGAGTAGCTACTGTAACAGCTGCAGAAGAACCTAAACCAGAACCAATAGGAACACTAGATGATAATGTCATCTCAATTGGTGTGTGATCGTGAACTCTATTAAGAGCTTCTAAAATGTATCTAATAATACCTGGTTTTCCTTTTTTTAAAATGTATTTTTTATGCTTAGTATCCAATTCTACTTCAAAATTTAAATCATAAGATCTTAAAATAGACTTATCTCTATCTGATTTAGTAATTTCAACATAAGCTCTTTTATTAACAGCACCAGCAATAGCAGGTTCATCATAAACAACTGAATGTTCACCAAATAAAATCGTTTTCGCTGGAGCAGAAGCAATAGCTTTCATAAAAACACCTTACTTAAAAATACCTGAAGCATATCCTACAACAGAGCTAAAATCTCCAGAAACATCCCCACTGGTCCCATATTTCAATATTTCTGAATTATTCTTTCCAGACATCTTAGAAAGAGACATAGTAGTGATAACTGGACCATAACCACACATTGTAATATTATATTGAATAATTTCCTCAAAGAGTTTGAATTCATCCATATTATCAATATCTTCCAATACAAAATTATCTAACTTATTAGCCATATCTTGAGTATTATAATGAGATAAATCTGTACTTGCAATAACACAGTAAGATTTATTTAATTTATTACCTGCTTCATAAATAGCTCTTGCTAAATCACTTGAAGCTGAAAAAGACTGAGAAGCCATAGTTATAGGTACAATTTTAAAATCATTAGAAAAATATTGTAAAAAAGGCAACTGAACTTCAATACTGTGTTCTCGAATATGAGCAGAAAAATCAGAAGAAGCAGTGTCTGAATTTGATATAATAGATTCAGCAAATTCATTGTCAACTTCAAGATTACCTAATGGTGTAATCCATTGCCCATCATCAAAAACGGAAATTTCACTGCCTAAACCTGTGTGATTAGGACTCAAAATAATAAAAACTTCAGGAAAACCAATTTTAACAATTTCACAGTAGCTATGAGAAGCTACTGCACCTGAATAATAATAACCTGCATGAGGAACCATAATATTTATAGGATAATCTGAAGAATCAAAATCATTGAGTATTGGAATTTCACCAACGCCCATTTTACTTAAAAAAGCATCTTCAACAGATTTTTTTAAATCTTCAGGATTATCTGGATAAAATATTCCAGCCACAGCAGGTTTTCTTAACATTTAAACCACTTAAAATTTAAGTTCGAAATCAGTTGCATCATAAACTAACTCGCCATCTTCAGGAATTTCTCCTCTTTCTCTTAAAATTTGTCTTGCAAGTAACCAATAAATTAAAGCAATGGCTTTTCTACCTTTGTTGTTTACAGGTACTGCAATATCAACAAAACTTAATAAGTTCTCTGTATCGCATAAAGCAACAACAGGAATACCATTTTGTTTTGATTCGATAACAGCTTGTGCATCAGATCTTGGGTCAGTTACAACAATAATTTTAGGTTCGATGAATTTAGCATAATTTGGATTAGTTAAAGTTCCAGGAATGAATCTACCTGGAATAGTTTTTGCACCAATAATCTCTCCGAATTTTTTAACAGGAGCTTGACCATATTGTCTTGTAGCTACTACTAAAATATCTTCTGGATCATACTTTGCTAAAAGTTTTGCAATATGTCTAATCCTTTCATCAGTTTTTTGAATATCTAATACATATAGACCATCAGATCTTACTCTGAATATGTATTTTTCCATATCGCTTGTTTTTTGTTGGGTTCCGATATGTAAACCTGCTGCTAAATAATTATCTAAATCAATTAAAAGTTCATTTGCCATAATAATCACCATTTATCTTTATTTTTAAAAATCATCTTCAATATGTATACAGTCGTTTGGACAAACATCCATACAAACTTCACAATAACTACATTCATCTGGGTCAACAATTTCAATTTTGTCCCCTTTAAGTACTAAAACTTCCATTGGGCAAACATCAGAACATTCTGCACAGTCTGCACCATCACATTTATCATATTCAATGATAACTTTTGCCATTACAATCCCCTCACAAAATTTAGAATACATTCATCTTTGGATTTGGAAGTTCTTCCTCAATACGTACTAATTCATTTAATTTAGCTATTCTTTCCCCGCCAATAGCTCCTGTTTTAATCATAGGAGAACCAAATGCAACAGCTAAATGTGCAATAGTATCATCAGTAGTTTCACCAGATCTATGTGAAACAACAGGCACAATATCATTTTCTTTAGCTAATTTTACAGTAGCATAAGTTTCAGATAAAGAACCAATTTGATTAGGTTTAATGATAATTGCATTAGCTGCATTCATCTTAATACCTTTAGCTAATATTTCTTTATTAGTTACGAATAAATCATCACCACAAATAAGACAGTCATCTTTAACTTTTGAGGTTAATTGTGAGAAACCATCAAAATCAGATTCATCAAATGGATCTTCTACATAGAACATGTTATAAGTTTCAATAATGTCTTTCACAAATTCTAACTGATCACCTGTATCTCTCTTAATACCATCTTGACCATAAACATATTTTTCTTCATCATCCCTCCAAAATTCAGAAGCAGCCATGTCTAAAGCTGGTCTAATTTCAATACCTAATTCATCACCCACTTCCTCACATGCTTGAGCTTGAATTTCAAGTGCAATATCATTTGTGATATTTGGAATCCATCCGCCTTCGTCTCCTTTTCCACCAGTGAAATTAGAGTCTTTGGTTTGGATTAATTCTTTTAATTTTTTATGGATTGCTGCATTAGCAAAAATACCTTCAACAATATTATTTGCTCCAATAGGAACAACTAAAAACTCTTGAATATCAGGTGCATTAATACCTGCATGAGCCCCGCCATTCATCATATTTCCTAATGGGAATGGCATCTCATTTACTAAATTACCTCCAAGATATTTGTATAAAGGCATATTATAAGAGGCGGCAGCTGCTTTAGCTACAGCCATGGAAACTGCTACAGTAGTATTACCACCAATAGCTGATAAATTATCTGTTCCATCTACTTCTCTTAAAACTTCATCAATAGTAGCAATATCTTCAGCATCCATACCAATGAGTTCACAAGCTAGTACTTCTTCAACTTCACTTACTATTACATCTACTCCACCTTCAGGAAAAGAAACTACTTCTCTTGAACCAGTACTTGCTCCACTTGGTGCAGCAGCTCTACCAAAACCGTTCCAAGTAATTACATCTACTTCTACAGTTGGATTTCCTCTACTGTCCAAAATTTTACGAACTTGGACATCTTCAATTATACTATCCAAAAAAAACACCTCAGTGTCATTTAATTTATTACCATATAATCTATACTCTTTAAAAAATCAGTAAGTTTCTTTATAGAGTTATGTTGGTATTTTTTATTTTTTTTAAATAAATTAATAGAAAAAATAGATAAAATCTATTCATTTCTAATAACATCTAATGGTAAAACTCCAGCTTCAAACTCTTCGTAAGCTATATCAATCGGATCTAAAGAAGCATCTAATTCAATTAATGGTTTAGCCCCCATAGATATTTGAATTGCTCTAGCTCCAATGAGTCTAGCTCTTTCAAACCTTGTTAAATTTTTTGTATTCATGAATATTACTTCCATTAGGCATATATTTTACCAAGATTAAATATTATAATAATAAATTTCTCCCAATTACAAGATCTATTCCCATGTTTCAACATGAGAAATTAACATTCTTCTACAACAATATCTAGTTAAACCTAAGTCATCTAAGACATCTTTTGACTTTTCACCAGCTGCCACTCTTTTGTTATATTCATCAAAATATGCAGATACTGGTTTTCCACAACTTAAGCATCTAATAGGAATCATTTATATCATCTTTTTTAATTTAAATAAAATTTAAAATTACAGAAGTATCTATCTGTAACTTTTTTGTTTACGTGCTCTTGCTCCAGGACCACCATATTTTTTAGGTTCAGAACGTCTTGGGTCACCTACTAACATAGTTCTGTCGTAATGAATGAATTTTTCCTTCAAATCCATATCTTGTGACCATTGTACAAGCCCCTTAGCAATAACCATACGTGCAGCTTCAGCTTGACCCATTACTCCTCCACCAACAACATGAATATTAATATCCACTTCATTAGCTAAATCACCAGCAATAGTCAATGGTTCTTGTAATTTTAAGTTAGCAAGCTCTGGAGAGTAAAGTTCTAAAGGAACTCTATTAATTCTAACTTTACCAGTTCCTTCTTTAACAGTACCTCTTGCAATAGCTGTTTTACGTTTTCCACTTGTATGAATAACTTTAACCATAATCACACATCCATTTATCTAAAAGGTAGCTCCTAAAAGTTTAGAGATTTCTCCTAACTCAACACCTTTTTTAATATTTTTGTATTCAGCTTCAGGAATTTTATCAAATTCAACATCAGCATATTCTGCTGGAACTCCAACAAATGCTTTTAAGCCTTTGTATGCGGTTTTACCTTTAGATTTTCTATAAGGTAACATTCCTCTTACAGTTCTTCTAAATATATCATCTGGTCTTCTAGGATATTTAGGACCTAAATCACGAGGGTTAGAGATACTAGCCCTGTCCACTCTTTGTTTATATTTAGCATAAGCCCAATCCCTGTTTCCAGTTAACATAATCTTTTCAGCATTAAGAATTACAACTTCTTCGCCTTCTAAAAGATTTTTACTAGTTACACTAGCTAATCTTCCTAAAACGCATCCTTCTCCATTAATAATCATCATAACACACATCCCTATTTATTCCATGATTCTAATGTTGCTTCCTTTAGGATTAGCTTCAAGTACTTCATCAATTGAGATGCATTCTCCACCAGCACTTTCAATTTTCTCTTGTGCTTTAGTTGAGAATTTAAATGCTACAACATCAACTTTTTCTGTTAAATCACCATTAGATAAAACTTTACCAGGTACTAAAACAGTTTCACCAGCTTCAGCATATCTGTTAATATCAGATAAATTTACTTCTGCGGTTCTTCTGTTGGACCTTGAAAGCCTATTAGCAACATCTTTCCAAATAGCTGCATTTTCACTTTTTGATTGTTTATTAAGTTTGTTAATAAGTTCAATAAGGTTAGGATTTGTTTTGTTAATTTTCTTAACCATTATTTACTTCCTCCTTCTTCACTAAATCTGATAAATTTATCTGTTTTATTCCCTAATTCTTCACAAGCTTTTAATAAAACTTCTTTAGGAGACATTGATCCATCAGTTTCAATTCTAAATATGAAATCATTCTTATGATACCCTACATTAATATATCCATTAGCAGAAGCTCTAACACAACTTTTACACATGCTACAATTTTCAATATCTAAAATTTTAATCTTTTTAGATCTTCTATCTGATTTTAAAACACCTCTAGGACATGCCAAAGCACAATCATAGTCAATGTCCACATCATCATTAAAAGTAATTTCAGGATACTGTTTATAAGCACAAACTGTGGTTGGTATCCATTTAGCATGCTCTTTTCCATAACCTAATTTTGCACTAGCTTCAATATTAATTTTTTCCCCTTCATTAAGTTTTACAAGAGGAATTGTATCATATACTGGTTTAATAATTGAGTCTGAAGATATTAAATCCTTAGAGTAAACTACTTTAGGCCCTTCTTCTTGTAAAGAAAACATAACACCTGGATGATCTTCATAGTCATCATCTTCAGGCAAAGGTAATCCTCCAATTGCATTAATATTAGAAACTAAAGGAGTTAAACCAAGTCTATGTGCAAGTACCTCATTAAACATTGCAGAATCATTTCTAATAATATTCACATCTTCAATAGCTAATTTAGAAACATTTACTATGGCACATCTTCTAATAGCATTGATAAAAGGCACTTCTGCATCGCGGACAATGAAAACCATTTCATCATCAGTTTTGCTTTTAATTTCTATCTCCATATTAAACCCTTCTTAGACTCTTCTTCCTCTTTTACCACCAGGTCTTCCAGTACCGTCGTGAGGAATAGGAGTAATATCTTCAATTTTACCTATTTTAATTCCAGCTCTTGCTAAAGCACGAATAGTAGCTTGTGCACCAGGTCCAGGGCTTCTAGGCCCATTTCCACCAGGAGCTCTTACTTTAATATGTAATCCAATGAATCCTTTTTCTTTAGCATCGTCAGCTATTCTAGTTGCAGCAGCCATAGCTGCAAATGGTGAAGCCTGTTGTCTGTCAGCACGAACAACTTTTCCACCAGACCATTGAGAAATAGTCTCAGCACCAGTAATATCTGTTACAGTAATAATAGTGTTGTTGAATGATGAGTAAATATTAGCTATACCCCATTTTTCATCTTTTGCCATAATTACACCCTTTATTCTTCTGTATTAGCTTTGTTGTACTCTTCAATTTGTTTAGCTACAGGTGAAGAACGGTAGAAACCAATTTCGTCTTCTTGACCTCTTAATACTACATAACTTGGTGAATTAATCTTTTTACCATTTAAAGTTATGTGACCATGTACAACAAACATTCTAGCTTCTTTAGGAGTACGAGCTAAACCTTTTTTATATACAATAGTTTGTAATCTTCTTCTTAAGATATCTTCAACATTTAAATCTAAAATATCCTCAAGTGCAGCACTTTCAGGCAAAATACCGGTTCTAGCTAAGTGTCCTAATAATTCTAATTTTTCTTCTTGCATTTGATCTTGAGAGAAACCAAGTAAATATCTTGCTTCCCTACTGTATCTTCTAACTAAAGTATCAGCTTTCCAAATTTCTTTTTTATTTTTTAAACCGTATTTAGTCATTAATTTGTTTTCATCTTTAATTCTTTCTGCATTCCAAGGATGAGGTGGTGTATTATACTTTTTCCTTGATTTTCTAGGTTGTCCCATTAAAATATCTCCTTATAAAATTGATTAAATTATTATAAAAAAAGTTCTGATTATCTTGAACGTTTTACACCAACTGAAGAACTTTTTCTGAAAGTAGATTTAGTTCTTTGACCTCTAACAGGTAAACCAACTTCGTGCCTTCTACCTTTATAACTTCTGGTTTTCTTCATCCTGTTTAAATCATCTCTTAAAATCATGTCAAGATCAGATTCAATTAAATGAATATTATCTCCAGTTTCATAATCTTCTCTACGATTTAACATCCAAGTTGGAATGTCAAATTTTTGAGGATTTTCTAAAATTTCTTCAATTTTTAAAACATCTTCATCAGCAATGTATCCAATTTTAGCATCTAAATCTAAGTCTAATGTACGACACATGGATTTAGATAAAGATATTCCAACACCTTTAATTTCGGTTAAAGCTTGTTCGATGGTTTTATTACCATTTACATCCTTTCTTGAAATACGCACCAAGTGCTTAAAGTCGTCTTCCATTAAATAACCTCCGTTTATAGAGCGAACCTACGAGACGTAAAATATAGATTCGAATGTTTTAGATTTTCTAAAACACAGTTCTCTCAACAATATAAAACTTAGTATAAAAACTAAGAGTGCAATAAAAATATCAGTTTAACAAATAATTTAATAATCATGAAAAAATTATAAAATCTATGTTAAAAACTAATAAACGCCGAGACTGGGATTTGAACCCAGGAGGGCTGAACGCCCACGAGATTTCCAGTCTCGCGCCTTACCAGGCTAGACTATCTCGGCAGAAAATATAGTTAATATATTTTAAAAATTATTTGCACGCATATCAATCAATATTAATATGATAAATAAATATCTAAAACTTAACATATATAAATGTATTGTTTTCTAAAATTTTTTTAAAAAGCAAATTAATAATTAATTTAGAAATTAATAATAAATAAAACTAATGGCTATTATTAGATATAAATTAAATAAATATATTAAACACAAATTCAAAATATTCAAATAACACACTATATGAGGTAAATAAAATGGATTTAATGATTGTATTAATATTAATAATAATTATTATAATAGCGATAGTTTTAGTTAAAATTTATAATGACTTAGTAAATCTTAAAAATCGTGTGAAAAATGGTTATTCACAAATTGATGTTCAACTCAAAAGAAGAACTGATCTTATCCCCAACTTAATTGAAACAGTGAAAGGATATGCTGCACACGAAAAAGGAGTATTTGAAGAAGTAACCAAAGCAAGAAGCAATATTATGAATGCAACTTCTGTTAAAGAAGCTAGTGAAGCTAATAACCAATTAACTGGTGCTTTAAAATCATTATTTGCCGTTGCTGAAAACTACCCTGAATTAAAAGCAAATGAAAACTTTGTTCAACTTCAAAACGAATTAACCGAAACCGAAGATAAAATTTCCTATTCTAGACAGTTTTATAATGATACTGTTTTGATGTATAATAATAAATGTGAACAATTCCCAAGCAATATTATAGCTAATGCATTTAATTTTAATGAAGCAGATTTCTTTGAAGCTGCAAGTGGTGATAGAGAAGCTCCAAAAGTGCAATTTTAGGTGAATTTTATGAAAATAAAAAAAATAATATGTATAATATTACTATTTTTACTATTATTTTCTACACTCACCCTTGTCTCAGCCGATGATGATGACAGAAGCTACACTATTGATTGGGGGCATATTGATTTAGATGTGGGAAATAATGGGATGTTACACGTTAATGAAACGTATTATTATACATTCAAAGGAACTTATAATGGAGTTTACAGAGACATACCGTTAAAAGAAGGAGAAAGTATAGAAAATATCCAAATATGGGCAGATGGTGCTTATCCTGTTTTAGAAGAAAGTGATGTTGATGGTAAAAAGCATTTAAAAATATATTTATATGCAGATGAAGAACACACCCAACCAATTTCAGATACATCAGTAACAATATACATTAGCTACAACATGAAGCATGTTATTACATTATTTAATGATGTAGGAGCGCTTCAGTTTAAACTTTGGGGTGAAGAATGGGATGTTGATATCGGAGAATTAACAGCAACAATAAATCTTCCAGGAAAAACTGGAAATAGTTACTATTTAAATCCACAAGAATTCAATGTAAGTAGCTCATTAACAAATGGAAAAATTGAAGCCACAACTACATCAATTCCAAAAGGAGACTTTTATGAATTACTTGTTTTAATGCCTTTATCTGATTTTAATAATGCAACTTATGCAAAACATGTTAATTCAGATGGAAAAGCAATGATTGAAAAAAACTTAAATGATAGTATTAATAGCAGAGAAATGTGGAATAACATATATCTTATTCTAGGATTATTATCCCTGTTAAGTCCAATATCTGCAATAGTTGTATATTTAAAATATGGTAGAGAACCAAAAGTTAATTATAATGGAATCTATGAACGAGAATTACCTAGTGATGATCCTCCAGCCGTAGTTAATGCAATGTTAAATAATAAAATTGGAAACCCTGATATGCATGGATTCGAAGCAACAATACTGAATCTTATTGATAAAAAAGTAATAGATTTAGAAACACAAAACAATGAAAAAAGCGACACTAAGGAATTGATATTGAAATTAGATAAAAGTAAAAATGAAAACTTATCTCTTAATGAAAGAACTGTAGTGAATACATTGTACAGATTTTCAACTGACGGTATATTGAATTTATCTGCATTAAACAGTCAATTATCCAATAAAAGTGATGCAGAATGGTTTTTAGAACAATTTAATGCTTGGCAATCAAATATTAAAAATGAGTATTTGAGTGACAATATACTATCTAGCTATTTCAATGATTCTGGCAGCACCATAATGAGTATTATATCCGTAGTTGGATTTATAGCTGCGATAATTATGATTATCTTAGGATTCAACAGTACACTTAGTTCAGGAGCATATACTCTTTTAGGAGGAATATTTTTAATTATTTTCTCAATAATAACCTTTGTTGTTCCAGATGATATTTTTGGTCAATGGACCGAAAAGGGAAGATTGTTCTATCTCAAATGGAAAAATTTTAAGAAGTTTTTAAATGATAACAGCTTAATTAAACAACACCCTCCGGAATCTATTGTTGTTTGGAATAAGTATTTAATATATGGAAGTGCTCTTGGAGTAGCTGAAAATGTTTACAAGTCTATGAAACTACAAGTTCCAAATATTGATGAAAGAGATGATAATTTATACATGTACCATTATTATGGTGGATATTATCTGATGTATAACGCATTCGAAACAAGTCATGAAACCGTTAATCCATCTTCCTCTGATTCTGGTAGCTTTGGTAGTATTGGAGGAGGATCTGGTGGTGGAGGTGGAGGTGCATTTTAACCTCTTTCTCTACTTTTTATTTTTGATTTTAAATAGAATAAGAAGTAACAACAGTTAAAAAGTTTTTACCAAACTCTTGGATATATGTTTGGTTGCATAAATACTTTAGAAGTATTAACAGCGAATCCAGAATCTGCTTCTAAAATTTCATTAGCTGATATTAATGCATTACCTGAAGCAACTAACTCACCTTTTAAAGTTTCAATAGCTACTATGTCATTTTTTTGAATATTATCTGCAAGTGAAACAATACCTCCACAAGCTAAATCAGCACCATGACATATTGCATCAACAGCTGAATCTTTAATGAAAATTTTAGGTAAATAATCCGCAGCTCTCTCCATTGGCATGATAGCTTCACGTAAAAATGATTCATCACCATCTTCAAGATAAAAATGATACGCATCAGTAACATCATGTAATGTCACCAAGTTATTTTTTTCATTAAAAGAACCTACTTGTGTCCTTCTAAGCTCAGCCATATGTGCTCCAACACCAATAGCTTCCCCAATATTATGACAATAAGTTCGAACATAAGTACCTGCTTCACAACCAATTCTAAATAGAACATCCTTACCATCTATTTCATAAATAGTAGAATAATAAATATTACGAGTTCTAAGTTCACGTTTTACAGCAGATTTCACAGGCGGAAGTTGAAAAATTTTACCTGTGAATTCCTTGAAAGTTTCACGAATCTTATCCTCATCTACATCATGATGAAAAGTCAATAAACAAACATATTCTTTAGGAGCTGTTAAAAGAAGTTGAATAACTCTAGTAGCTGCATCTAACCCAACTGGTAAGACACCAGTAACCTTAGGATCTAAAGTTCCACCATGACCAGATTTTTCTAAATGTAAAATACGTTTAATCCATGAATCAATTTCATGAGAAGTTGGACCAGAAGGTTTATCTAAATTAATAACTCCTTTAGAAATATACTCATTAATTCCCCTTTTTTCAGGAACACAACCAAAATCAGGATTTGTAAAAGCCTCAGTCTTACTAATCATGTTAAACTTCATGAAAAAACCTTGTAAATTATAAAAATAAGTAAATAAAAATAATAATGAATAATCAAATTGAATTATTCACTTATAAATCAGCTAAAG
Source organism: Methanobrevibacter oralis (assembly GCF_001639275.1). Taxonomy (NCBI): domain Archaea; kingdom Methanobacteriati; phylum Methanobacteriota; class Methanobacteria; order Methanobacteriales; family Methanobacteriaceae; genus Methanobrevibacter; species Methanobrevibacter oralis. The sequence goes on along the minus strand of NZ_LWMU01000103.1, from coordinate 39,184 downwards.
CTGCTTTGATAGAATCAATATCGCCAGATACATCGATAGAATCTTCAGTTGGTTCTAAGTGAGCAATATTACATCTTCTGTTTTTAACATCTTCACCTACTACTTCAACATAGTTTTCATCGATAATTTCAATGATCGCACATTTTTTTCCAGCTTCTCTACCACTAGTTTTAACACAAACTCTTCCTACTTCAATTGATACCATTTATATCACCTTTAATGTTGTTAAAATGATTTCTGATAAACTTTCAGGATTAAAGCTATCAGTATTTATAATTAAATCATAAATATCCATATTATGAATATTAATATTATGAATATCTAAATATCTTAAAGCCTCACTTTTCTCACGAATGATAATTTCTTCTTTAGCCACATCTACAGTTTTAGATTCTCTGACACTGATTCTTTCAGATCTTATATCAAATGGTGTGATTAACCACACTTTTAAATCAGCGTCAATAAAATACGCAGATAATCTACCTTCAATTATTAAATTTTTAGAAGATTTCGCAAGTTCAGCTTGTCTTTTATCAATTTCTTTATCAATATCATCATTACCTTCGGCAAATTCACTAAATTCTAAAACACTCATTCCTTTCTCTTTAGCCATCTCTCTAAATATAGATCCAGCAGAAATGTAAGGAATATCTAATTTTTTACTGAGAATTTCAGCAGCAGTAGTTGTTCCAGTTCCAGCTAATCCACCGATTGTAATAATCATTATTTTCTAGCCTCGTTTTTAAAATGTTTACGAGAACAACTTGAGCATAAGTACCCACCAAATGGACGGTTAGGTCTTTTGCTAGTTTTTGATAATTTTCTAATTTCATATGGACGTCCACGAGGAACACCATGTAATACTGCACCACATTCAGCACAAACATGCTTAGATGGTTTTTTCTTTTTGTATCTTAAAACATTATCTCCACCAGGAGTGTTTTTATTAACTCTTTTATATGATCTTGATCTAAATCTGTTTTCAGACATGTACTCACCTAATAATTGAATATCTCTAAATTAATAAATCAGAGAATTCAGATAAAAATTTAAATAATTGTGTAATAGCGTATTCAAAATAGAATATTATAATATATTCATTTCATTATTAATAAAGTTATAGTTTTAAGCTGATTAAAATCCTTGTTTGAAACCTAAGAATTTTCTTATAATTTGACTCATACCAAAAGTACAAATCATATACCATAACAACCAACCAATACCATAAGGAATTGTAGCCTTTCCTCCATAAATAAATCCACCTAAAGCATGCCACATTGGAGTTAAAGTAACCCAATACACACTTTGCGGTAAAATAATAACTAAATCATGAATAGCAGAAGTTCTCATCCAGAAAAATATTAAAATAATTGGAATAAAAGTTACAAACATGGGTTTAAATGAATTAGTCATCATAGCACTTTGTTTTTGCATCATTTCAGTTTGTTGAGCTTGAAGTTCAGCAACTTTTTTTCCGTCTCCCCTTTTTTGAGCTTCTCTTAGTTCCTTTTGGAACTCTTTCATTTCAGCTTGCACACGATTCATTTCATCTTGGTCGACTAATAACTTATTAGCAATAGTAGTGATTAATGAAACAATAAATGCAATAACTAAAACTGTTAAAGCAGGATTAGTTGGATTTGGATCCATTGCTAATAATGGATTAAAAATAGCATTTAAAACATTAATAACTGCATCACTAATCAATGTAAAAAAATCAGCCATATATCATCACCTATTTCAACACATTTACTAATTTTGAAACTGAAGAATCCAAATGATTATCATGATTCTCAACAATTTTAACAGTAGCTCCAGTCAATGTAGCATATGCCATTGAAGCTGCTCTGTTCATTTCTTGATGTAATTTGATTTCGTTCGCTTTTTGAACATCACGAGAACGAGTTTCATCATTTAATCTCCTATATATAATTTCATCAGGGTTAGCTTCAATTAATACAAACAAATCTGGTTGTAATTGTTCTAAAACCCAAATAGGAAGACCCGGCAAAAATCCGGATGGAGTGTTAATTGTACAATGAGTATCTACTATAACATTATCCCTTTGAGATCTTTCTTTAATTCTTTTTGCTGCTTTAGCTTGTATCTCTTTTTGAGTTTCGGCTGGTAATTTTCTTAAAGAATCTCTATCATCAACAATTTTTTCTTCAATTGCAATTTCAGTCATTATGTCTCCATAGTTTAAATGTACATAGTCAACTTCTTCAAGTGCCCTATTAAGTAAAGTGGTACTTCCTGAACCTGGAATACCTGTTAATACTGCTAATTTCAATTTAACCCCTCTAATTTAATAAATATATAAGAAGAAGATTAATCTCCTCCTAATACTTTTCTAATAAGTGGATTTGATGACATGAGTTGTTCTTCTGCCATTTCTTCATAAAGTTTATGAATAATACCTACAGTAAGTAACACACCAGTACCTCCACCTAAAGCACCAGTTAAATCTGCAAGAAATGCAATGAGACCTACATAAATACCACTTATAATAGTGAGTGCAGGTATATATTTTTTCAATATTTTAAATAATTGACGTTTACTACTTCTGAAACCTGGAATTTGAATACCTGACTTATAAAGTTGTTCAGATATTTTTTTAGCATTTAATCCACTGATTTCTACCCATAAGTATGAAAATATAATACAACATATTAAAAAGAATAATGCATAAACAAGAACATGTAACGGTTCTGTATAGAACATACTTAAATTGTTAGGAGTTGATAACAGCCATGCAATACCATCAACAGCTTTACCATTTTCAACACGACCTAAAATAGGATAACCTATTTTTTGGAAAACATTAGATAATAAAGTTACATTTACAAGTAATGCACTTGTTAAAATAACTGGCATGTTACTAGCATAAACAAATTTTAATGGGTATTTACCAACAGCTCCCCTAACTCTTCCATGTCCTCTTACACTACCTTGAGAAATAGGAATTTCCACTCTCATAGCTTCTCCATATAAAACAATTAAAAATACAATAATTGTAGCAAATAATGGAATTAACACTGAAAAATCAGGTGTACCTGCCATAGATGCTTGAATAAGTCCTGGAATAATACCAGGGAGAGTACCATCAGCAGTTGGGAAAAAGTTAAATGTTCCAACAATAATAGCTTGACAAACACCAGCTGCAATGAATAAACCTATACCACTACCGAAACCCCATTTAGAAACAACTTCATCAAGGTAAATAATTACCAATGCACCAATAACAAGTTGAACTAATAAAACTAACATATAAGAATTATCGATAGGCATTAAATTTCCAGTTAATACTAAAACACCAGCTTCAAATACTGTAAAAACAATAGATAAAACCTTTTGAGTAGCTTGGAAATGGGATTTATCCTTATGAGATGAAAGATCCAAATCTAATAAATTTGAACCTACTAACAATTGTAAAACAATAGAAGCAGTAACAATTGGACCAATTCCCAATGTAAGAATTGAACCAAAATTTCCAGCCATAACTGCTCTTAATTGAGCAAATTGATCAACTGCACCTGGAGCTAAACCATATAATGGAATTTGTGTTAAAATAAAATATAACACTAAAACAATTGCAGTCCATTTGAGTTTTTCATTAAACTCTTCAGTGTGAACTGGAGCTTTTACTTCAGGAATAAGTCTAAATATAGGCTCTAAAACTTCTAATGATGACATTTTTTTTTCCTCTATAAAAAAAAGAGAAAAAGCTATAATTCTATAGCTTCTCCTCCTAATTCTTCAATTTTTTCAATAGCAGATGATGAAAAATTATGAGCTGAAATTATGAAAGGTTTAGTAATTTTACCTTTAGCTAAAACCTTATCATAACCTAATTCAGTTACATCAATAACAATAGAATCACCATCTTTAGATGCTTTACCATTAGCTATTAAATTATTAGCTTGTTCTTCTAAATAGCCTAAGTTAACAGCATTAATTTTTTTAATCATTTTTTGAGGTCTTTTAAAACCGTGTTTACCATAGTGATCAGGATCAAACTTGACAGTCCAAGTCCAATGTTGTTTACTTGCACCAGCATTACCCTTACCCCCTTTGTTACCTGCACCTCTACGTTTTTTAGTACAGCCACCACCGTTAGATCTAGAACCTCTAAGTTTATTAATTTTACGTTTTGTTCTAATCATATTAATACACCTAATTTAAAGCATTCTTTTTGCAAGGTCTTTTATTTCTTCTCCCCTGTAACCTAAGGTTCCTCCCTCTCTGAAAGATAAACGAATATCTTCATAACCTTTTCTTGGAGGATGTAAACGGAATACAGGTTTGATGTTTACATCAGCTAATTTAACTTCAGAATTGATTAAAGCTTCAGCTAATTCTGAAATATTATTATAATCAGAATTTTCAGCTAAAAATTCATCAGTGACTTTATCATTACCAGAAATTCTTCCTCTTTTTGCAATAATATCTGCTAAAAGTTCAGAATCGATTTCACCCCATGTAATGTAATCCTTAGCTTTTTGAAGCATGCCTTCATAACTAGGATTTTCTTCAATTAAAGTTGCATGGCTGATTCTTGTAAGATTTAACATGTCTAAGGTGTCTGCAATACCTTTAATGACACCAGTAGTTCCTCTAACTCTAATAACTAAAAACATATTAATCACCAACTAGTAATTTACTCCCATTTTTTTAAGGTCAGATTTACTAGCTTTAACTTTACTTGATTCTTTTAATGCATCGAAAATTGCATTAGCAAAGTTTACAGTAGTTTGAGTTTGTCCAAAAGATTGTGACCATACATCTTTAATACCAGCAAGTTTTAAGATAGTTTTACCAACATCTCCAACTGCTAAACCTACTCCAGCAGGTGCAGGCATTAAAGTTACCCTTACACTACTAGTTTTACCTTGTACTTTAAAAGGTACAGTGTGTTCTCTTCCACAAACACAACCCCAATCTCCACAACCTCTTCTAACTTTAATAATGTTATACTTAGCATTATCAACAGCTTTTCTGATTGCAGGACCAACTTCTTTAGCTTTACCTTGTCCTAATCCAACATAACCATCTTTGTTACCAACAGCAACAATTACTCTAAAATTAACTTTTCTACCAGATTTATGCATCCTTTGAACTAAGTTAACATCCATTACTTCTTCTTCTAAATCAGGAATTAACGCATCAATAATCTCTAATTCCATAATAGGGAGACCTTTTTCAAAGATTTCATCGATATCAGTAATGGTTCCATCCTTAACTAATCCACCTATCTTAGTTTTAGGTTCCCATTCATCCATATTAAAACTCATATTTATTCCTCTGCCTCATCTATTTTATTTTTAGTTTCATCGAAGTTTTCAGGTAAATCTACAGGCTGAAGACCTCTTTCTAAATATTTTGAGAATTTTTTAGCAACTTCTTCATCATCTAAAGATTCAGCATAATTTGCAATATGTTCTCCACGAATACGTTCATCATCTGGGAAAATGAACTCCCCATGAGGAACTTCTAAACCAGCATCTACAGCACCTTTAAGAGCTGCAAAAACTTTTGACCCTTTAATAGGTGCTTTTAAACCAATGTCTAAAATTGCAGATTCTACACCATTAGCTAATGCCCTTTTAGCACATAAATATGCTGTTAAATAGAATGCTGGAAGGTTAGCTGTACTTCCTAAATATCCATAGTCAGCTAATTGTTTACTGACTGCAGAAGCAACAGTAATATCCCCTTCAGGAGCATAATCAACAATTTGAACAGTTGCATGAGCATTAGAAATTCTAACAACTAAACGAGATTTATTATAGTCAACTAATTTCATTCTTGCTGAATAATCAGTTTTTCCTTCTCTTCTTCTTCTAAATGCTACTTTATAATTTGATCCTTGTGCCATGTTTATTCCTCCTATTTAATCAAATCATGGTCACGAGCATATGTTTTCATATAAGATTTACTTCTGAATGCTCCACCTTTAGCCATTTTATATAACTTACGATAGGTAGTGGCATCAATTTCATTAGCATCACGCATTTCTTTAAGGTCTTTTCTTAAAGCCCTAATAGTAGTCATCCATGCTTTCTTTTTAGGTTTACGAGCATTTTTAGCCCCTTTAATACTACCACTACCTTTTCTTTTACCTTTTGCTTTTTGTTCCGCGATTTTTTTAGATCTGTAGCTACTAATACCTTTTTGAGGTTTTGCTTTAATAGCTCCATCATCAATTAACTGCTTAACTCCTTCTCTAGTCATCATTATAGAAACTTCTTCCATCCTTTCAGGATCAATCCATACACGATTAAGACCTACTTTAAGGATGCTAGCAGCTAATCTTTTTTGAGTTGTAAGATTCATATATATAATCCTCCGTTTTCAGCATAGCTGATAAATTTAGACATAAAATCTAAATTCCCTTAAATATTATTTAAATAGAAAAATCAATTCATAAAACCCGGAATTGATTAATCTTGATAAAATATGAATAAATTATTTATTTAAAACTTTAATTCCTAATTCTGATGCTTTTTCTAACATCAAATCTTTTTTCCTTTTTCCAACAGAAGCACTTATTCTTGCAGCATCACATGCTGGATCTATGCTTTCTAATTCAGACATATTATGAACAAGAACATCATTGTATCCAGATGGATGTAAATCCCTAATAGCTCTAGGAGTTCTGTAACCAATAGCTGGCATATCAGGTTTACCTGCTTCATATCTTCTCATTTTACTGGTTTTACCTCTAGGGCGTCTCCATTTGATTCCAAGCTTTTTATAACGAGCATATTCTTGTCTTTTAAATCTTTTATTAGCCATCTAAATCACCAAATTATTCTTTGCTTGTTAAATATATTCCATCTTGGAATACTCTAGGATCTCTTCCTTTAATTTTAGTTGCTTGTTCTAAGTTAGCCATAGTTTGACCAACATGTTCCTTATTAATACCAGTAATTGTTACTTCATCACCTTTTACTGCTACTTTAGCACTACCTACTATTTTAGCATTTCTTGGGTGTTTTTCCCCTAAGAAGTTATCAATTACTACTTTATCACCGTTAACTTTAACGGTCATTGGAAAGTGAGCAAATACTATTTTCATGTGGTACTCGAAACCATCAGTTACACCTTTAATCATATTGTTAATGTGTGCTTTTGTGGTTCCAATCATTGCTTTATCTTTCTTTTTTGGAAATGCAGTTTCTAAAATAACTACATCATCATTTTTATTAATACTTACATTAGGATAAGTAAATACTCTGGAGTCTTCTCCATTAGGTCCTTTTACTGAGACCTCATTATTTTTAATTATAACTTCAACGCCTTCAGGGATTTCTAATTCTTCCCTTATAGCTGCAGCTACTACCATTATATCACCTAATACATGTAAGCCAACAAACGTCCACCAATTCCTCTTTCTTTAGCATCATGATGGGTCATGATCCCTTCAGGAGTAGTTAGTATTAAAATACCAAAATTTTTTGCTGGCAAATATCTTTTTTCAAATTTTTCAAATTCATCTTTTTTAACAGCATGACGAGGTTTAATAACACCACATTTGTTGATGTTACCTTCTAATTCTACTATGAATTTTCCTGCCCTGTTATCATCAATATATTCAAAATTACCAATGTAATTCTCTTTTTGCATTGTGCTTAAAACTTCTCCAATTAATTTAGAAGCAGGAGAAATAACGCATGAATCATTTACTTGTAATTCATTATTTCTAATATTAGTTAAAGCATCTGCAAGAGGATCCATAAGACTCATATTTAAAACCTCTAATTATATTTTTTAAATCCTATTTTAGGAGCTATTTCTCTAAAACATTGTCTGCATAAATTTAAACCGTATCTACTAATCATTGCAGAATGGTCTCCACAGCGACTACATTTTTTTGAAGCTTTTCCGTATTTTCTTGGCAAGTAATCACCTATTCAGTTACATAATTAACATTAAATTCGTTTTCCATAAATTTCATAGTTTCTTCTTTAGTGATTCTATGTTTTTGTGGAACTTTCTTTTGTTGGATTTTTCTTCTGGCTATCCTATAACCTGGTTTTTCAAAAGTAACAGATACATTCATTCCAAAAATACCAATATCTGGATTATATTTCATTCCAGGAATATCAATATGTTCCTTAATACCAAAAGAAAGGTTACCTTGTGCATCGAATTGAGTAGGTTTAATATTTCTACTAATACCTTCTAAAACCATGTCAATAGCTTTATCAGCTTTGTCGCCACGTAAAGTTAATTTACATGCAATTGGTTGACGTTTTCTAATACCCCATTCTGGATTAGTTACTTTAGAGTAAGTTTTTACAGGAATTTGATTAAACATTTCTTCTAAAAGAGTAATAGCACGGGATAACTTTTCACCTGCTTCTCCAACACCAATACTAATAGTAGCTTTTTCAATTTTAACTTCATTCATTGGGTTCATTTGTTAACCTCCAATAAAGAAATTACAGATGAATCTTCGCCAATTACAAATGCGTAATCTTTTAAAGTTAAAAATTCTTCTTTAGCACTATTTTCAATAATAATAGTGTTAGGGTTAGAAGATTTATTTTCAATTATTTCACTTACAGTACCTAATTCCCCAGTATGTTTACCTCCAGTTACAAGAACAATCGCACCTTCTTTTAATGGATAAATTTCATTAATTTCATTTTCAGGTACTTTTAAAGAAATTACATCTCCAACAGAGTATACATCTTCATCAACTATTAAATTTTTACCATCATGGAAGTTTAATTGAGTTTTACCACCTTTAATGGTTGATTTGTTAACAATTTTGGATAATTTTAAAGTATTATCTTCAATTAAATCTAATTGTAATCTAGATTTTCTATCTAAGAGAACTCTGTAAGATTCACCAGTTTTAGGAATATCAACAATATCCATAAAACCAACAGGGAATTTATAATCTTTAACTACTTTTCCATCTACTAAAACATTACCTGAGTTAATAATCCTTTTAGCTTCTCTAGAGTTATCAGCTAATTTTAAGATATCTCTAATAACTAAAGTTAAAGGAATTGAATCTTCAATAGAGTGTGAACCTGCAGAAGGTTTTACAGTCCAGGTATCTTCTTTAGGATGAATTGGCCAAGATTTTGGTGCTTTATATCTTTTAAGATGTTTTCTAGATCCCATTTTAGCCATATTAACTATCTCCTTTATTTTTAATTCTTCTATCGTCATCTAAGTCTGCGTCAATAATCATTAAGTTAGAAGGGTCTACTGGGAGAAAAGTGGTAGTTCCATCAGGTTTAGCTAAAGTAACTTCTTCAATTGTTACTTTATATGAAGAATAATTTACATCAATAACCTTTCCTTCATGTCCGTCGAAATCTCCACGGAGAACTCTAACTGTATCTCCTGATCTGATTGGTAAAGATCTCTTACCAATATCTGCCCTTAATTCTTTACTTAAGGTAACATTTAAATGTTTACCACGAGTGTGAGCAGGAGCATTATAAAGAGCTTTTCTTTGTTTTCTTGGTTGTTTTGACATTTTTTCACCTTATACTAATATACTTGCTGCACTACCAACACTAGGCCATCTATCAGCTGCTTCTTTAGCTACAGGACCTCTTACTTCAGATCCTTTTAATATTCCTTCAGGAGTAATAATAACTGCTGCATTATCTTCAAATTTAACACGAAGCCCATCAGCACGTCTGTACTCTTTTTTTTGCCTAACTACAACTGCATTAACAATTTCTCTTCTCATATCTGTAGTTCCTTTTTTAACAGAAGCAACAACTAAATCCCCAACTCCAGCAACGTCGAGTCTTCTTCTTACACCTTTGAATCCTTTTACGGATATGATTTCAATTTCACGTGCTCCAGTATTGTCAACACATTGAAGAGTAGCTCCAATAGGTAATGCTTTAGATACACTTGAGGTTAATGGTTTCATATATTTACTCTCCTTTAACTTCAATTAAAACAAAATGCTTTGTTTTACTTAATGGTCTACATTCTGCAATTTTTACAGAATCACCAACATTCACATTAAAACAATCTGGTTTGTGAACATTGATTTTAGATTTCCTTTTTTCGTATCTTTCATACTTTCTAATGAATTTATAGTAACTACGTTCAACACTAATAGTTCTTTCAGCTTTGTTACTCACAACAACACCTTCAAGAACTTGACCCCTTACTGGTAAAGTCCCATGGAAAGGACAGTTAGGATCATCGCATGTAGTTTCTGGTTCTTGAACATTAAGTCCGACCATATTATCACCATTTATATTTTTTTAAACCTTTTTTTTATTCTATCTTCAGGACGAATAGACAAAATATTACCATCAACTTCAACTTTTTCCCCATTAGAAAGTTCAAAAGTAAATATTGAACCTTTCTTTGGAATAATCTTTTCAGATTTATCCGATTTTTCTATTTTAATGGTATTTTTTGTCTCATCAATAATAATCCCATTTAATTTAAGAGATTTATTTTTAATACTTGATACATAAACATTTAATCCAATAAATTCATGATGAACTAAATTATTCGACGTAATCATAATTTCAATCTCTTATAATATTTACAATAAATAATGCAGAAAATTACAATATGTTATTGAAAAACATAAATATCGAATAGATGAATTATTTCCTTTTCTTATTACTCTTTTTAGATTCACGGATCTCAATAGTATCAGATGAAAACCCTAAATCAGATAAAACTTTCTTTACTTTAACTTTATGATCTCCTTGAAGTTCTATTTGACCATTTTTAGCTGTTCCTCCACAAGCACATTTTGCTTTAAGAGTCTTAGTAAGTTCTTTGATATCTATATCATGTTCATCTATACCTTCGATAATAGTCATGAGTTTACCGAATCTTCTCCTGACAGTGAAAACTTTTAGAGACTGAACTTCACGTGCTATTTCTTCGCAAACACAAAGTTCTTCGGGAAGCCCACATACATCACAGATTTTTGACATTTAATTCTCCTTTTGTTTTTCATTTAATATTGTAAGAACACGAGCAATTGTTCTTTTTAATTCTCTAATTTTTCCAGGGTTTTCACTTACCCCGGCAGCTGCACTTTTAGAAACATTTTTGGATAATTCAATTTTGAGTTCAACTAATTTTTCTTGAATCTCATCAACTTCCATATCCCAAATTTCTTTACTTCTTAAAATCGCCATTGTTCCAACTCTTTAAGATAATTAAATTAATTTTAACTATCATCATTTTCTACTTCTTCAGCAGATTCTTCTTCGACAACTTCTTCTAATTCGTCAAGATCTTCTACTTCTTCAATGATATCATCTTCAATGATTTCTTCGCTTTCAATATCAATTTCTTCCTCTTCAACAACTTCACCATTTTCAACAATGGTTACAGTTGAAGGTAGAATCTCAACTGAATCAGGTAATACGGTTTCAGGTGGCATAATTCTTACATAAATTCCCAAAACACCAGGTTTTAATTTAACAGTAGCGAATCCTTCTTCAACAAATCTAATGGAAGGTTCTCCACATTTTTTAATATAACCTTCGACAAATTTAGCTACAGCAGATCTTGAACCTCTGATTTTACCAGAAATAGTAATTTCTACACCTTGAGCTCCTGCACCCATAATTCTACGAATAGTAGAGTAAGCTACTCTTCTGAAGTGCATTCCTCTTTGTAACATGTTAGAAATTTTATAAGCCATAATTTTAGGATTGAGTTCAGGTACATCAACTTCTTTAACTTCAATTTGAGGATTATCTAATCCAAATTCATCTTTTAAAGTGTTAGTAATAGTTCTAACATTTTTTCCACCTCTACCTATAACCATACCAGGTCTTTCAGCATAAACAACGACCATAGTACCTAAAGGTGTGATTTGAACATCCATACCCCCGTATCCTGCTCTCTCCAATTCTTTTTCTAAATATTCGTCAATTCTGGTTCTTCTAAGACCTTCTGTGACAAAATCTTTTTCTATCATTAGTTAGCCTCCTGTAAGACTATTTGAATATGAGTAGTTGATGTATTGAAAGGAGTTGTTCTACCGAATGCTCTTGGAATGTAACCTTTAATTACTAATCCTCTATGACTAGAAATATGTTCAATGAATAACCTTTCAGTATCCATACCTTTGTATTCAGCATTAGCTTCAGCATTTTCTAAAACTCTTAAAATTTGCTCAGCTGCTTTTACAGGATACCTACCAGAAGGCCATCCTTCTTGTCCTTTTCTATGACCAACTTTTTTATTATGTCTTTTGAAAGGAACTGATTTTTTCATCGCAATAACATCATTAAGGTAATTTTTAGCTTTTTCCACATCCATTCCTCTGATTGCACTGCAAATCTCAACACTGTGTTTTGGAGAAATTTTAAGAGAACTTGCCATAGCACGTGCAGTTTTTGCTTCGTCAACATCTTTATTATAAGCGTATTTTTTAGCCATGATCTAATCTCCTTATTTAAGTGGTACAAACATAGATGATCTTGTAGCACCCATACCTGGGTCTCCATGTTGAACTCTTTGTCTAGTTGGTGCAAATTCACCAAAATAATGACCAATCATTTCTGGTTCAATAGTTACTTCAACAAAATTATGACCATCATAAATACCAAAAGTAGTTCCAACCATTTCAGGTATAACAATCATATCTCTACAATGGGTCCTAATTACAACAGGACGACCATTTTTACTTCCTTCCTTATTTAATTTTCTCATTTTATCCAAAACAATTTGTTGTCTTGGTAAAAATCCTCTTTTTAAAGATCTTCTTTGTCTTGCTGGGAATAATTTCATTACATCCTCTAAAGACATTTCTTGTAGTTCTTCAAGAGTATAACCTTTATATTTAAATACTTTTCTTGCCAATGAAACACCCTCTATCTATCTTTTTAAACCTGTTCTTTTAGCTGCAATTGAACCAACTTTTCTTCCCGGTGGTGCATGTCTTGAAACAGTAGTAGGACGACCAGGATGTTGTCTGTTACCTCCACCATGAGGGTGGTCAACAGCATTCATTGCTACTCCTCTAACAGTCATGAACTTCTTACCTTTAGCTTTGTAAGCATGCCATTTTTTACCTGCTTTAAGGAATGGTTTTTCTTTTCTTCCTCCACCAGCTACAACACCAATACTTGCACGACATTTAGGATTTAAATATTTTAATTCCCCAGATGGCAATTCTACAACAGCTTGATTTGCATCATGAGTGATAACTGAAGCATAAGTTCCAGAAGATCTTACAAAACGACCACCATCTCCAGGTGTGTTTTCAATATCATAAATTGGAGTACCTTCAGGAATTTCAGCAAGAGGTAATGTATTTCCAAACTTAATAGGAGCAGAAATACCACATTCAATTTCATCATCAATTTGAATGCTTTCAGGTGCTAAAACAAATTTCTTTTCACCATTTTCAAATTTTACTTCTGCAATAGGAGCAGTCCTTGCTGGGTCATGTACAATGTCTATGACTCTCCCTTTAATACTACCTTTTTTTTCTAAAGCATCATAAGATCTGTATCTGATTTTATCTTTGAAACGATGAGAAGCAACACGGTGTACAGGAGTTCCTTTTCCTCTTCTTTGATGAATTAATCGTTTTCCCATTATAATTTCTCCTTAGAATAGTCCTAATCTGACAGCGAGTTCTTCTGCCCTTTCATCTTCAACGAGTTTAATATATGCTACTTTTACACCTTTAGGAGTAATATGAGTATTAACTTTAGCTACTTTTTCTTCGTATAACTCTTCAAAAGCTCTTTTAATAACATTTTTATTAGCAGTACGCCTAACAACGAAAGCAATCTCATTATTTTCATCTATTAAATTCATTGTTTTTTCACTAACATGAGGTTTAATAATAATTGAATATGAATCCATAATAATCACCTTATTTATCCAAATTATTGGAATAAACCTCCTAATTTTTCAACAGCTGATTTTGTGTAAATAGTAAGTCTTCCTGGGTGAGTACCTGGTGCTAATAATTCAGCATTTAAGTTTTCAACAACCACAACATCTAAACCTGCATGGTTTCTTGCACTTAAACTGATACCATCATCTTCACCAACAACTAAAAGGGGTCCTTTTACTTTTTTGTATTTTCTTCCTCTAGTTTTACCTCTACCCGCTCTTATCCTTTTACCTTCTTTAGCACGGATAATATCATCATAAACTCCTAATTTTTCAAAGATTTCACGAGTTTGTTTAGTAGTTTTAACAGAACATATTTCATCTTCAACAATAATAGGTACTTGTTCTAAATCTGCAACTTTGTGACCTCTGTTTTCAACAATTTTTCTATTAGTAGTTGCTGCTATAGCAGATCTAATTGCAAATCTCCTTTCTTTTATGTTGATTTTTTCGTGATGATTTTTTTCAGCTCGAGTAGGGTGAGCTCTCCTACCACCAACAGCCATTGGTACAAAAGCTGCTTTGGAACCATTTTTAATCCTAGGTACTCTTGCAGTTCCTCTACCAGAACCCCAACCTTTAGCGGTGGTTCTTTTACCAGCTTCAGGATCATTACCCCAAGGTTGTACTCTAGCAGATTGTGCAGAAAGTACAGCTCTTTTGATTAAATCTGGTCTGTATACCTCATTAAAAATAGCTGGAAGTTCAATTTCTTCTTTAACTTCCCCATTAATTGAATAAACATTAACTTTCATGATTATACCCCTTGTTTAGATTTAGTACTAATGTAATTAATTTGAGGTATATCCTCAGCTTTGTTATTAGGTCTAATAGGTTGTCTTAAGATTACTAACCTTTTAGATGGTCCTGGAAGAGAACCTTTTACTAAAACATAATCATTTTTAACAACACCATATTTCACAAATCCCCCATCAGGGTTAATCTGATCGACTTCGTCAGCAGATGCGATTTTTAATATTCTTTTATTGAATTCAGTTCTTTTATGGTACCCCATTTGACCTGCTTGAGCTACAGTCCACATAGTCCTACGTGGAGTCCAAGGACCAATAGAACCAACGTGTCTACCTTTACCTGCCCTTACAGCTTTACCATATTGAATCCTAATTCCCCATCTTTTAACTACACCTTGGAATCCTTTTCCTTTTGTAGTAGCAATTGCATCTACAAATTCGCCTTCATTAAAGATTTCATTAGCTTTTACCTCATTACCTAATAATTCTAATGCGGTATTTAATTTTTCTTCAGGATTTGCTCCCCCAATACCACATTCAAAAATATCTGGTTTTTTCTTAGGTACGCTAGTTACTTTTGGATTTGTGTGTACTAAGACCTTAATATCTTCTGTGTTTTCTAATACACCTTGTATTTTTGCAATAGCTTCAGATTTATTGTACTCTTTAGGAAGAGAAATTTTCCTAGAAAGTTCTTCATCCAAATTATCTGCAATTACTTCAGTGATAACTTTTAAACCACGAGAAGTTTTTTCATATGCTCTAATTCCCATTACTACGACTGGAGGTACTTCTAATACAGTTACTGGAGTGAAAACTTCCATACCATTTGTTGGAGAGTTTTTATCAGTATCAATGACTAAAGCATGAGTCATACCGACTTTGTAACCTGCTAGGCCGAGTAATTTAGGTTCATCATTTTGAGGCCAAGATTTTACACTAGGAGTTTCTTTAGCTGCTCTTTTTCTTGGACTAAAAGCAACTGACCCTTTTCTTGGCTGGTGATGTCTTACCATTTATTTTAACCTCCTAATTTATATTTTCCTTTTATTTTTTAATTAATTTAATTTAAAGTTGATAATAACCAAAATAATAGTTATTATTCTAGTTGATAAGATTATTAATAATACAATCCCATCTGAAATAATAAATAGTTACAAAAAAAACTTGTAACTAGATAAATATTAAATTTAATATATTCTATCGAGCTAATCTAAATTGAAGCACAAATAGAAACATGTTTAATGTATAAATCATCTGTGCTAAGTATTTTTTAGGTGAGTCCCAAAAACACAATGTATAAAAAGTTGAGCGAATCATCTATTAGCAAGTGATAAAAACTAATAAACAATAGAGAATTAAAATCTCATAAAGTTAAATAAAGAAAGTGTAGCGACAACCGCCTCTTCAGTCCTAACAGTTTCAGTACCTTGATTGGGAATAGAATTTAATTTAATATAATCCCAATTTCCATTAGATACATCTTCAAGAATTGAAGAATATGGGCCACCAAATAAAATAGCAATACTTTTACATTCATCTACTTTATTTTTTAATTCATCAAAAATAGAATCAATATAATCTCCATACTTCGTAGTTTCAACTACAAAATCTGGTTTTATTAATTTTAAGCTATTTTTAAGACTCTTATAAGAAGATATTACATTATATCCCCAGTAAATGTCATCTGGTTTATCAGGTGTGACTATTACTTCTTTCTTAGCAATTTTAGTTATCTTAAAGTCAAAAATTTTTTTAACTGAAAGTTGTTCTTTGCAGAATGCAAGTTTATCCATACCTATATCTACAAAAGTTCCTTTCTTATTTCTTTTAACGGTAAATCCTTGTCTATAATCACCCACGTCTGGTTGATCATTAACAGGATGATTCGGAGTCCTAAGTGGTGGAAGAATACCAACATGCTTTAATTTTGCTTTAATAGGAAATGCTTGTTTCCTTAAATACTGTGGAGTATTCATAAAATTCAAAATTTCAGCAATAAATTCCCCATCATTTTCTCCATCTTCATTTTTAATATGATTATCATTATAAATAACCGCATTATCAACCTGAAATACGCCTAAAGCTCTTCCTAAAATTCCTACTTTATAAGTACGAACTTTTTGATCTTTAGACTCAGAAAGAAATGAGTTTGGAATAAATATAGATAGCTCATCTTTATACATTATTACTATGTATTCGTAAATAAAGTATATAAAGATTATCCTACATTTATATAGCTATCACTAAAAGACTAATACATTTACAAAATATTATATCACTTATAATATCTGTAGCTTCTTTTCATGCTACCAACTTTTTTTATACTCAGAGAATATATTAATATAAAATATATATAAAATAGTATATAAAGATATTGATTTTTAGGCATGCTAAATAAAAAATTAAAATAATTTAAAAAAATAAAGATTAAACAATCGCTCTAAACACTATTACATCAATGTCTTTCTTTTCTTTTGTGTGAAATTCATAAATATTTGGAATAGGGAATTTGTATCTAAAAATATGAGTAATTTTTAAATCATTATTTTGATAATAATTTATAAGATATTCCTCTGTTGAAGCCATGTGAAATGAATATAATACATTAGCAGAAAAACCTAATGCTTTTTTTACAAATTTTAAATCTCGACCTTTTTTAGCTTTTCTTTGAGATCCAAATGGAGGATTTTGAAATATAGTATCTACATCAAACATTTCATCTAAATCACAAATATCTTTATTGATAAATTTTACAAAATCAACATTTAACTTATCTGCAACCTCACGAGCCAATCTAACTGAATTAATATCTATATCTACACCAATTGCAAAATTTGCACCAAGTAATACTGGAGCTATCGTAAATATCCCAGTTCCACAGCATAAATCCAAAATGTTTTTATTTTCAATATCCCCCAAAGAAAATGCATTCCATAACAAATCAGATGCAATAAAAGATGGAGTAGAATACTGTTCAAGACCTACATCAGGTTTAGGGTGATTTGGAATAGATTGAATCATCATTTCCAAATGTTTTTTACGAGTAATCTTTTTCATAATCAACATCTTTAATTATTATTTAATATATAATTATATTATCTAAAAAAATTACTTTGAGGTTTCCTATGTTTGAAAAAATTTTGATTGCAAATAGAGGAGAAATTGCAATAAGAGTTATGCGAGCATGTCGCGAACTTGATATTAAAAGTGTAGCTATCTACTCTGATGCAGACACTACTTCCCTATATACAAATTATGCAGATGAAAGTTATCCTTTAGGTAATCCTTCCCCTGCAAAATCATATTTAAATATTGAAAAAATTATTAACATTGCTCTTGAATCTGGTGCTGATGCTATACATCCAGGTTATGGATTCTTAGCTGAAAATCCCAAATTCGGAGAAGAATGTGAAAAAAATGGAATTAAACTTATCGGACCAAGTGGAAAAGTAATAAACCAAATGGGGGATAAAATTACATCAAAAGCTCTCATGAAAAAAGCAGGAGTTCCTGTTATTGAAGGTACACCTGAAGGTATTACTGACCTTGATGAAGCTAAAGAAATAGCTAGACAAATTGGGTATCCTGTAATTATTAAAGCATCAGCAGGTGGTGGAGGTATTGGAATGCGTGCAGTTTATGAAGAAGATGAACTTGTACGTGCAATTGAATCTACACAATCTGTTGCTTCTACAAACTTTGGCGATTCAACTGTTTTTATTGAAAAATACCTTGAAAAACCTCGACATATTGAATTCCAACTTTTAGCTGATGAACATGGAAATGTTATTCATGTAGCAGATAGGGAATGTTCTATTCAAAGAAGGCATCAAAAATTACTTGAAGAATCTCCTTCACCTATTATGACCGAAGAACTAAGAGCAAAAATGGGTGAAAGTGCTGTAAAAGCTGCTGAATTTATTGGATATTCAAGTGCAGGCACTGTTGAATTTTTATATGACAATGGAAAATATTACTTCCTTGAAATGAACACACGTATACAAGTTGAACATCCAATTACTGAAATAGTTACTAATACTGATTTAATTAAAGAGCAAATTAAAATAGCTAATGGAGATGAACTTAACTATGTTCAAAATGATATTCAAGTTACAGGTCATGCAATTGAATGCCGTATTAATGCAGAAGACCCACTTAATGATTTTGCACCAAATCCTGGAAAAATAACCGGTTATAGATCTCCAGGTGGTCCTGGTGTACGTTTAGATAGTGGTGTTTATATGAATTATACTATTCCAACATTTTATGATTCAATGATTTCAAAACTAATAACCTACGGAAGAAACAGAAATGATGCTATAAACAGGATGAGAAGAGCATTAAGTGAATATATCATTTTAGGAGTAAAAACAACAATACCGTTCCATAAAGCTATTATGAGAAATCCTAATTTCATTTCAGGAGACTTAAACACTCATTTCATCGACCAATATAAAAAAGGAATTGAAAGTGAGATGATAAATGTAATTACAGAGGATTTAGAAACTGTGAATAAGTTAAAATCTACATTTATGCCTAGTAAAAAGATTGCAGCTATTTCTGCTGCTGTTGGATCATATTTAAATACTGCTAAAAATCAACAAATGCAAAAAAAATAAAAAAAAATAGGAGAATTATATGCAAAACGAAATTCTAAAATTATTAAAAAAGGAGAATAAGCTTTCAGATGATACTCTTAATGAAATAAAAGACATTGATATTAATGACTTTTATAATACTATAAAGGAAATTGGTAAACAAAAAACCGATTATATCAATGTATCTAAAATTTTAAAAGATTTACAAACAACTTATATTGGTAAAAACATTTATGCTTACAAAGAAGTTAATTCAACAAATACTGTAGCTAAATTTTTATCAATGAATAATATTGAAAACGGCTCTGTTATCATATCTGAAAAACAAAGCAATGCAAAAGGAAGATCTGGAAAATTTTGGGAATCACCTTTAGGAGGAATATGGTTATCTATCGTATTAAATCCTCAAGTTGAACATTCTAAACTTCCATTTATCACATTAGCTACAGGAGTTGCCGTTGCAAATGCATTGGAAAAAATTGGAATAGATAATGCTGAAATTAAATGGCCTAATGATATATATATTAATGATAAAAAAGTTTGTGGAATCCTTACCGAAGCAATAGCTCAATTTAACACCATTGAAAATGTTATTATTGGTGTAGGTATTGATGCTAATTTTGATTATGAAGAATTCCCTGAAGTTTTAAAAGAAGATTCGACAACTTTAAAAGAGGAACTTGGAGAAGAAGTTGATATCAATTATTTAATTAAAATCTTTTTAGAAGAATTTGAAAAAATTGGAGTATTATTTACCGAAGGAGAATTTGAAAAAATCTTAAAAGAATGGAGAAAACGTTCTTACACAATCGGTAAAATTGTCGAAGTAAAAGAACCATTTAA
The DNA here is from genome assembly GCF_001639275.1 of Methanobrevibacter oralis. Classification (NCBI taxonomy): domain Archaea; kingdom Methanobacteriati; phylum Methanobacteriota; class Methanobacteria; order Methanobacteriales; family Methanobacteriaceae; genus Methanobrevibacter; species Methanobrevibacter oralis. The sequence goes on along the minus strand of NZ_LWMU01000103.1, from coordinate 19,110 downwards.
TAAAACATATGATGCTTATGTAATAGGTGTTGATAAAGATGGTGCTTTAGTTGTTGAAAAAATTGATGGAACCTTAGAAAAAGTAATATCTGGAGAATGTATTATTAAAAAATAATTAGTAATAATAGGAACCCTCAATTTATTAGCTCTTTGACATGTTTTTTTAATTTTTTTTCTTTTACTTTGATTTATTATGTGTTTTTAGATGAAATTATAATTTTCATTGTAAGCATTGTTTCATGATATTATTAATAGTTTATATTTTACTAAAAGTAGTTTTAACATTTTCTTAAATCCAACTTTGGTTAAGTATGTTCTGAATTGAAAGTAAATACAATTTCCCTACATTTATCCTCATTTGTAACTACTTCACATAGTTTATTAAATGAGGATTCTATTTTTTTATTTAAATCTGATAAATTTAAATTAAAAGCATCTTTTGTTGAAACATCGAATCTTACTGTTGCTGATGCACCTGGCATTGAAACCGATGGGATTGTTATGATACCATGTTCTTTTAATAAAATAAATGCAAAAACAAATACTAAATCACTATCAGATAAATTATGATTAACATTAACTTCATTAGCTAATCCCTCAGGAGTAATCATGACTCCTGTTGGAGTAGTTTTAAATAAATCAAAATTCTTAGAAAGTAACTTTGCTAATTCATCTTTTCTAGAAAAACCTTTGATTAAATTTTCAGGATTAAAATTCTTAATACCATTTACCATCGCTAAAACAACAGGAGCTTGGGCTTCAAGACCGAATTGATTAACTTTGACTTTAATTTTATTAATTAAATCTTTTTGACCTGCCATTAATCCTCCTCTAGGACCTGGCATTAACTTATCAGTACTTGTTATTGCAATATCTGCTCCCAAATCACATGCTTTCATTTGATTAAAAATAACTGTTCTGAGTCTAGCTCCTGAAGCATCATCAACCATTACTGGAATATTTTTACTATGAGCCATTTCAATGATTTTTTTAAATTCATCCTCATCAATAACATCTAAATCCATAGTAGAACCAGTAACAACAACTAATGAAGTATTATCTGGAATAGAAAATTCTTCAAAATTATCAGTTTCACTATAATTCGCCCCAACTAATTCGCAACTTCTTGGAATTGATGGATGGGAAGGTAATTTTGAGAGATAATGGACAACATTAGAATTTTTTTCAACAAGCGCCAAAATTGTTGCTAAAATACCTGATGAAGTTCTATTTAAAGCTAGAACTTTTTCACCACCCATATGATCTATTCCAACTTTTTGAAGTTCTTCTTCAAAAATAGCTGGACCCACATAAGTTTCCAAAAGACTTATTTGTGATGTAGAAGCAATGAAACCTCCAGAAAGACCAGTTAAATCAAATAATTCACTACGTCCTTTAGTTTCAACAATATTTTTTATAATTAAAAGTGCATTTTCACGTTTTTTAATTTCATCGAAAGAATTATCAACGATCATCTTAATCAGAGTCATCTAATTCTAATTTAAAACCATTAAATGCCTCAGCAAAGGCTTTTAAATCTTTTTCAGAAACGGGTATTGATACAAATTCTTCATTATCCGGTTCTTCATAAGAATATTCAGCATAAGTGATTTTACCTTCAGGAGTTGTCCAAAAGACTAAACTATCACTAAGTTCTTCTGGTTTTTTATTAGGGAAAAATATTTCCACAGAAGCTCCTAATTGACTAAAGAATTTTTCTTTTTCTTCATCACTTTTAATACATTTTTTAATTTTTCTAACTCTAGATTTCAACTTTTTTTCTGCAACTTCATTAATATCAGCCATTATTGCACATCCCAAAATTTTTTATTTAACTTCTATGACTCTTTAAAAGTCACTTCCACTATATGTGGAAACTTTACTAAACAATCTCCTATAATAGGGGTTTTTATCCTTGATTACAATGTATTTATCACAATTTCAAGTATATTCATAAATAATTCTTAAGTTTTAGTTTTAAGTTTTTTTATTTAAGTTAAACACATTATTAATACTTAAAGGAAAAAAACTGTCGTTTTGTATAAATATTTTTCCATTGAAATAACATTTATACTTTACCATTTCTTATAAGATAATCTTTTGCAAATCATCAAATTAATAATGAATTAATAGTCTTTAAATCCCATCTACATAATATTTACTTTAGTATTAGTATTATCTTTAATAAAACCACCAATAGATAAAGCGATTAATAATATAAAAAAAGGATATGAGCTAATATATGCTTTAAAGATATTACTTAATCATATAAACTATTACCATGACTATCCATTGCAACAATAAGAGGTCCAAAATCAACTACTTTTAAATTCCACATAGCTTCAGGCATACCTAAGTCTAACCAGTTCACACTTTCTATTTCGTCGACACAATCAACATATAATGCAGCGCAACCTCCAGTAGCAACTACATAAATAGCTTTATGTTTAACTAAGGCTTCTCTTACACTATCATCCATTCCACCCTTCCCAATTATGATTTTAGACCCCATTTTTATAACATCGCTTTGATATGGATTCATTCGCATAGAAGTGGTAGGACCAATAGCTACCATATTATATTCACCATCTTTTTCAGTTATAATGGGTCCTGCATGAAAAATAGCTGCACCATCAATATCTAACGGAGCACCTTCTTCCAAAATTCTTTTATGAGCCTGATCACGAGCAGTTAAAATATTACCAGTTAAATATACAACATCCCCAGCTTTAAGATTGCTTAAATTCTCACCCTTAACTGGAACATTAATTTTTCTTTCCATTCATACACCTTATTTAAGAAAACATATTTATTAAATAAAAAATCTATACATATATTAATACTTTTAGCTTTATTAAATTTATTGCTATAATTTAAATGAGGAAAATTATGTCGAGTATGAGTAGTGTCGCAGGATTGTCAAAATATATCACAACTCTGCCAAAAACTGAAAAATCAATTTTATTAATTGCTATTGTGAGTTTTATAAGTAGTCTCATATATTTTTCAATACAACCACTTGAAAATATGGGATCTTTAGAAAATCTAATCTATGGGGGATTACTTGGATTAATTGTATTTGGATTAAGTTCAGTTATGAGTGGTGCAATAAACCAACAGGTGATAAGTGGACTTCATGGAATTAATCTTAAAATAAAACATTCAATGTTTTTATCATTTCTTTCTATGACTGCATTATGTATATTGATGATAATAGGAGGATTTATCTCTAAAATACTCCATCAAACTTTATACATTAATTTTATTTTATTTGGTTGTGTATTAGTTTATGGATTTAACACTCTTGTTTTTTGGACTACAGCTAAAGTTAGATTTGTAAAAGCAGCTACTACTGGTTTAGTTCAACCATTATTAATAATTGCAATGTTTGTTTTAGTTTTATTTTTAACTACTGATACTATTTTCGTAGGATCATTAATTCTTCAAATAACATTGAAAGTAATAATTGCTGGAATAATTTTTATAGCAGCCATTTATGCTTTTATTAGAATTATTGCTTCCCCATTTAAAAAGAATTTAAGTATTGGAGTTTTAGATTTATTAAGTTTATTTATTGCACATATTAATGAAGGATCTAATTCTCTTGAAGGATTATTTGAAAACATGAGCGAAGCTATTGATACAATCGTTACTTTTGTAAGTTTTAAAACTGAAAATGGAATTAAATCATTATTTATTTCACCATCTGTTCATCCAGGACCATTAGGAAATCTTGGTGGGTCTAATATGCCTACAATACTTGCAAATAAATTTGATAATTTTACAATGGTTGCTCATGGACCTTCAACACATGATTTTAATCCAATAGCTGTATCAGAAATTGATAAAATTGAAAAAGCAATAAAAAATGGCTTAGAAGATGTTGAATATTCAAAAAGTGCAAGTAAATTTATTAGATATTCAGCTGAAAAAGCAAACATTGGAGTTCAATTTTTCAACGAAGGAATGGTAATATTATCTACTTTTGCACCTGAAGGAAGTGATGACATTGAATTCGGTGTTGGTCTTACAATGATGACTCAAAGTAGGAGTAAGTGCAATATTAAAGATTCTGTGATTGTTGATTGCCATAATTCTTTTACAGAAGAAAGTGGAGAGGTATTACCTGGTAATGCTGAAGTATTCCATTTAATTGATGCAATTGATAAAATTGATTCAAATCAAGAAAAATATTCTATCAAAGTTGGTTGCTTTGAAGATGAAATGAAGACTCTTGATAAACAAAAAGGTGTTGGAGATAGCGGTATAAAAACCATGATTATTGAAGTAGATAATCAAAGAACTGCATATGTCTTATTTGATGCAAATAATATGGAAATTGGATTTAGACAAGAAATAATAGATGCAGTTAAAGATTTAGAAATTGATGAAATTGAAGTTATGACTACTGATACTCATAGTGTTAATACATTATCCAGAGGATATAATCCAATTGGAATTGAAAAAAGAGAAGAAATTATCGAATATATAAAAATAAGTATTAATGAAGCTATAAATGATTTAGAAGAGGTTGAAGTTGGAACTGGAACTAAAAAAATTAAAAATTTAAACACATTCGGTCCAACACATTCAACAGAACTAATCTCAACAATTAGCTCAGTAGTTGCAGTAAGTAAAATTATAGCTCCAGTTTTATTAATTACTGCATTAATAATAGTATTTATTTGGATATTCGAAACAGGATTATAAATACATTGTAAATAATGTATAACAAATAACCCACATAAAATAGAACGGTAAAATTCCATCCCATACCCATTGGCTAGTTCCGGAGATTTCTCCGTGAGCTACCTTTTGAGCAAGTTTACCTACTCCATATAGGATGATTAATGCAGCAAAAAATGCAAAAACATCATTTTTAAATCCAAACCAACCTAAAGTTAAAGCGGTTGAAATAAGACTCGCAATAAGACCAAATAAAATATGAATACATGTAACTTTAACAGTTGCGTCCATTAATATCCTCCATTATAAATTAAATATATTAATATTAATTTACAATTAATTATATATTAAAGTTTTGATATTTGAAAGGTGTTTAAATGAAAGCTATGTCTAATGTAGATGTTTACACAATAAGTGATGAACTAAATAATTTATTAAGTGGTGCAAGAGTTGATAAATCCTTTCAACCTACTAATGATATTGTTGTAATAAGATTTCATGTTCCTGGAACTGGTAGAATCGATTTAGTAATGCAATGTGGATCTAGAATACATACTAGCCAATATCCTCTTGAAAATCCAACAACACCACCTACTTTCCCTATGCTTTTAAGAAAAAGAATAAAAGGAGCAAATGTAGTTAGTATTACTCAACATAATTTTGATCGTGTCATTGAAATTAAAGTCAAAAAAGATAAAATATACACAATCATTGTAGAATTATTTGACAAAGGAAATATAATTCTTTTAGATGATGAAAATAACATAATATTACCCCTTAAACGAAAACAATTAAGTAGTAGAAACATTAGCTCTAAAAAAAAATATGTATTCCCTGAAGAACGTGGAATTAATCCAATAAGCATTACAGAAAGGAAATTTAAAGAACTATTTAATGATAATGAGAGTGATGTTGTTAGAACACTTGCAAGAAATGGACTTGGAAGTTTATATGCAGAAGAAATTATTGAAAGAGCTAATAATTTTGAAAAAATTGATAAAAATACTCCAAACTCCAAATTAACCGATTCACAAAAAACTATCATTTACAAGGAATTTAAAAAATTATTTGATAATTTAAAAAATAAATCTGTAAAAGCACAAATAGTTAAAAAATATGGAAAAGAAGATGTTATTGCTCTTGATTTGGTAAAATACAAGGATTTTGAAAAAAAATATTATGATAGTTTTAATGAAGCTTGTGATGAATTTTATTCTAAAAAAATAAATACTGGAATAAAAGATGTGAAAGAAGCAGCTTGGAATAAAAAAGTAAATAAATTCGAAAAAAGATTAAAGTTACAACAAGAGACACTCGATAATTTTGCTAAAACAATTGAAGAAAGCCAATATAAAGGAGAATTAATTTATTCTAATTACACAAGTATTGAAAATATGGTTTCTACTGTTAACTCAGCAAGGAGTAAGGACTATTCTTTTAATGAAATTGGAAAAACCTTAAAAAAAGCTAAAAAAAATGGAATGCAAGATGCTCAAATTTATGAATCAATTGATAAAATGGGTGTTTTAACATTAAATATTAATAATACAAAAATTGATATCAATCCAAAACTTACCATACCTGAAAATGCTGAAGTTTACTATGAAAAAGCTAAAAAAGCAAAAAGAAAGAGAAAAGGTGCGTTAATAGCTATTGAAAACACTAAAAAACAATTAGAAAAAATCAAAACTAAAAAAGACATAGCAATGGAAAACATAACTACTCCTAAAAAAAGAGTTAAGAAAAATTTTAAATGGTATGAAAAATTAAGATGGTTTATCTCATCAGAAGGGTTCTTAGTTATTGCTGGACGTGATGCAAACAGCAATGAGATGATTGTAAAAAAATATTTAGAAACAAATGACATTTATTTACACGCCGATATACATGGTGCATCATCAACAGTAATAAAATTAAATAAACAAGAATTAACTGACCAAGTCATTAAAGAATCCGGAGAGTTTGCAGCCTCATTTTCATCCGCTTGGTCAAAAGGTTTTTCTACTCAAGATGTTTACTGGGTTCATCCAGAACAAGTTTCAAAAACACCTGAAGCAGGAGAATTTGTAAAAAAAGGATCATTTATTATACGAGGACATCGTAACTATATTCGTAGTGCAAAAGTAAAATTAGCAATTGGTATTGTTGATTATGAAGGAAAAAGAATTATGGTTGGTCCAATTGAATCAGTTGAATCTCATTGCCAAAATTATATTGTTATAAAACCAGGTTATACTAAAAAAGAAGCAATAGCTAAAAAAATACTTCATAAAATAAATGAAAATGACATATTAACTCTTGATGATATTATAAGAGTTTTACCTTCTGGAAAATGTGATATTGATGAAGAATACCATCAAAGAAAAAAATACGAAAAAAATTAATCTTTAAAATCGAAATATTCACCAGAATTCATTACAACAACATCAATATTTGGATTAAATTGACTAACAAAGTTAGCAAAAATAGCTGGATCTTGTTCAATAGGTGGGAAAGTATTATAATGCATTGGAATAACTACTTTTGGATTTAACCACATTGAAGCTAAAGCTGCTTCAAATGGACCCATTGTAAATTTATCACCTATTGGGACCATCACAATATCTGGCTTATAAATATCTCCAATAATATCCTTCATATCTTTAAATAATCCAGTATCTCCTGCATGGAATATTTTAGTTCCATCTTCAAAGGTAATTAAAAAACTAGCTGCAACTCCACCTGGAACTACTTCTTCTACAACATCAATATCTGACGAATGCTTAGCTTCGAGCATTGTAAATTTAATATTTCTAAATACAAATGATCCTCCAATATTCATACTAATATTTCTTATACCTTGTTTTGATAAAAATAATGAAATTTCATGAATACATGCTATAGGTGCATTAGTTAAATTAGAAATTTCCATTGCATCTCCAAAATGATCAGAATGACCATGAGTAAGTAAAATTATATCTGGATTTAACTCCTCAATAGGAATTTGACAAGTAGGATTATTGCTTATAAAAGGATCAATTAATATTTTAACATTATCATCACTAATTATTTCAAATGCAGAATGACCTAACCATCTAATTTCCATAGTTAACGCCACCTTGCATACTGTTCATGATAAATTCTTCATCTAAATTAGAAGCTATATTCCAAGTTTTTTCAAAATCAGCCCTAATATTAGAAATAGAAATTCTATCATTGAAAATAGCCCCATATTCTTCATTATCTTGACCTTGAGAAATAATCATTGCATAAGAATCATCTGTTATTAAATTAGTAGAATATACTTTAGGAACTGTTTTAATATGAACTCCTTGTTTTAAAAGAGAGGATATTAAAAATGTGTATGACATGTCAGATAAATTAAATTCACTTATAATAACTCTTGAATAAATAGTAGGAACATGGGATAAAAACCTATCAGATAATTCATTTAATGAAGGAATTTCTAACATCAATTCTTTATTAATTTGGAAAGACAATTGATCAAATGCTTCTTCAGTAGATAATAATCCTTCATCAGTGATAATATTTCCTTTAAGGGATCTAGGAACAGGTAAACTTTCTGGATTATTTAAATCAATTTTAATTTCTCTATGTTCAGGAACAATCTCTTCAACAGCAGGATTAGTGTTAATACTTTCATCGTTTTGTGTTAAAGCACGTTGAATTCCAGATTCTCTATCACTATATTGAATATTATCATTAATAGTACGTGTACTACGCTTTTTAGGAGCACGAGTGACTTTTAGTGGTTTTCCATAATATGGCGTGAAATCAAGTTGATTATCTAAATCAACTTCTTTTTCTTTTTGTTTATTAACCCTCAATACTGCTTTAGGATTCTCTTCTTGAGCTGTGAAAAAATCACTGAAAGAAGATCCATTGTTCTCGTGAGAAACTTGATAATCTTCAACATTTAATTCTTTATACTCATCATCATTATACTCATCATATTGTCTGTGAATTTTTAAAGGTCCTTCATTAGAATTATTAGACCTTTCAAATCTCGGAAAAACATCAGAATTAATCTGATTTGAATCTAAAAATTCTTTTAAAATATTATTAGTTCTATCTGCATTATTATCAACAAAATAAACGATAACAAATACAATACCAACCATTGCTATAATAAAACCAATAATTAATAAAATATCTAACAAATTATATACTACTGTTTCATATGCAATTATAACACCAATTGCAAATAAAATAATTCCTGAAATTAATTTTGATTTATTCCCCACGATTTCACCCTTATAAAATTATCACTCTATTATTAAACTAATAATAGATTATATTTTAAATTATTTATAAATATAACTGATAAAACAATGAAATAAGAAGCAAATATCGAAAATAAGAAAATGTATTACTTTTTTAATAAATAGTAATATTAATATAATGGAAAACCCATAATAAATATGGGTGAAAATATGAAAATTTTGAAAACAATCATCACAGAAAAATCGGGACAAGGAGCTGCAGAATACATTTTATTATTCGGAGGCGTGTTAGTAATAGCTTTATTTGCTTTAACAATATATAGATCTTATATGGAAACAAGTGATACAAGTTTAAAAGCAAAAGATGACATAATAGATGTTAGAAACACCATTTTAGACAACCGAACCCATGTATAGAAAAATAGATTCAAAAGGACAAAGCAGTGCAGAATTAATATTAATAGTTGGAGGATTAATAGTAATCGTACTATTTGTTGGAAGCTATATTACTAATATAACAATAAATGCACAAAATAGCTTTGAAAAATTGTTAAATCAACAAAGAAATTATTTAATAAATAAATTATAATAGAGAGAAGTTATCTCTCTATTTACTAACTAATAAGCTGTTTAAAATTTCATTCCATGATTCAGAATTAATATTATTCAATTTCATACTAGTTCTAGATAACACCCTGATATTTTGTGGACATGCAATAACACAAGTCCCACACAAGTTACAGAAATCAAGATTAACTACTGCTTTTTCATCAATTAGTTCAATTGCATTACATGGACAAACATCTATGCAAGCATGACAAGAATTATGTTTACATATTTTTTCATCAGTTTCAACTAATTCTAAAGTACCTTCAAATGGTTTTGTAACATTAATTGCATCAACAGGGCAAACTTCCAAACACCATGAACAATTTACACAAGAACTTTCAGTAATAAATGTATTTCCAGTTATTTCAGGAACTTTAATTTCATCATGCATCATGCATGTAGAACAAACTTCCATAATTGCATCTTGAGGACATACTCTCTTACATACCCCACAAAAGACACATCTTGATAAATCAACATCAATAGTTTTATTTAATTTATCATTAGTGAATCCTGGAATTTCTTTAATTGAAATAGCTTGTGCTGGACACAACTCCTCACAAAATGCACAATAAATACATTTTTCATCATCTATTGTAATTTCACCCCTAACTAATTCCTGAGGATTTGGAAGGATTCTTTCAAAAAGTATTGCATCACGAGGACATGCAGAATAACATCTTCCACAGTAAATACACTCTTCATCATTAACTTTAGATTCAACATCCCAAATTGGATATAATCCTGTATCTTTAATATTCTCCTCATTTATTTCCAATGTTAAAGCCTCAAATGGGCAAGCTGTTGAACATAAACCACATAAAACACAAGAATTAGAATTTATTGAAATTAAATCCATTTCAATTAATCCTCTTGCAATAGGCACAATTGGGCCTGTTCTTAAAGAATTAGTAGGGCATACATCCACACATATACTACATCCAATACAATTATTATCTTTATAAGATAATTTACGGGTTTCATTACCCTCTCTCTTGACATTGAACATTTTTATCCCTCAGGCTTTTAAAATAGCTTGATTTGGACAATTTTGTAAACAAAGATCACAATCATCACAGTTTTCTGGTTTTACTACCACATCACCGTCTTCTTCAACAATTGCTCCTTGTTCACAAAGTTTAATACATAAACCTTGCACTGGACAATCATTAATATGTCCACACAAATTTGAATCAATTTTTACTACCATATAACCACCTCATTATTAAAATATATTTATCAAAAAATAAATATACCTACATAGTATTTTATCGAAGTGCAAATATAAACATTTCGATTTATTTTTAACTATTTCAAAAAAATACCATTTTGATTAATTTCACCACGCCTAATTCGGGTGGAAGAAATAGGAGTACCATCATAAGCCAATACAAAGCTAACAACAACAATATCTAAAGGTTTCATTCCTTTAGAAACACGAATCTCATTAATTTTAACTGCAGTTGGTTCTGTTTCTTCACTAACTACGATTGCTTCAATATCCTCATCATAAATAGTAGTTCCATATGGATCATCTAGGGAAACAACATGAAAATTAGATTTATCAGAAAAAAAAGATTTAAGATTTTGCATCCTCTCTTTACAAGAATCTATATCTCCTTTAAGACCTCCAAACTCATTAGAAGTCACACCAATCTCAATATGATCACCAATCTCGAAAGCTGTACTTAATAACTTTTTGTGTCCATCATGGAATTTATCAAAAGTCCCTCCAACAGCCACTTTTTTATATTTTTTAGAATTCATGATTATTATCCAAATAGCTTTAAATAGAACTTTTCTAAAGTATATGCCTTAGAAATTCTTAGGTAATCCATAATTTAATGAAAATTGACTAAGCTATCCCCCCATGTTCAATAGGTTCACATGACTACACTAAAAACTTAGTAGTGTACTTATATATTTAAAATAAAGTTTTATTAAAACTAGTATAAATTATTAGCTATAAAAAAATAAATAAAAAAAGAAAAAATTAAATTAAAATGAAATACTTGAATAATATCCATGAAGTTTATAATTCTTAGTATTCCAACTAACGATTTTTCCAAATGAGTTTCTAGAACTTGTTGCATCACAAGATATCCAAGTATCACCAATCAATACTTGAGTCCAAACATGTCCATATGTACTTCCACTACTGAATGTACATTTACCATGAGCATATCTTGCTGCAATACCTGCGTTTCTAAACATAGCCACTAATAAATGAGAATGATCAACACAATTTCCTGCTTTTTTATTTAGTGTACCTACAGCTCCATATTTTGTATCATAATAAAAACTATATGAAATTTTATCTCTAACATAGTTATATAAAGCAGTAGCTTTTTGCTTATCAGTTTTTAATCCTTTTGTCAATTTTGTAACTAATGCTTTAATCTTTGGACTATTAACTTGACAATTTTTAGAAGCTGCTAAAAATTCTTTTAAGTCTTTAATATTATTATGTGTATTTGCACTAGAACTTGAAGATGAACCAACATTATCTATTGATACATAAGATGGCATTCTTGAATTATCACCATAAAACGCAATGACACGTGAAAGTGCATACACTAATCCATTATAACCAATAGTTCCAACATCAGAATCTACAGAATTAGGCATTTTACCTTTAGATTCTGCGGTCTTAACAATACTTTTTGCAACAGAAAGATAATTAAATAAATTACCCATATTATATGCAGAACCCGGTTTAGTTGGATCATCAATACTTTTAAGAGTAATTGGAGCTTTATTTCCATTTTTTAAATTAACAATAGCTTTAGAAACTAAATAAGTATATTCTGCAGTAGGTAAAGTAATATCTCCTATTTTAACAGTTTTTGGTAACCTGTTATTGCTTTTAATGAATTTATTCACATTTTTTGAAGCAGAAATAATATTATTAACAGAAACTTTGTTAAAAACATGGATTTTAGATGAACCTGCAAATTTACCATTATGATATTTAACAATATAATCACCTAATGATAATCCAGACCAAGATTCTTTAGCAACACCCTTTGAATTAGTTTTAACAGAATAATTTTTATTGTTAAATGTAAATACAACAACGGAATTTTTAATTGGATTGTTTTTACCATCAACTAACTTAATAGAATAAGTAGCTTTATTTCCAACAGTTATATATAAATCATTAGCAATAAATTTAGTTCCATTAACTAATACATGTTTTGAAATTGTTTTGGATTGATAGTAATTATCATTAATCTTGGATGTGATATCATAATAACCAACACCAAGTTTAATACCTAATTTAGCCACTCCATTTGAATCAGTTTGAACATTGTAGGTTTTACCATTAATTTTAAATTGAACACCAGTCTTTTTAAGAAGGTTTCCATATTTATCTTTAATAATAGCTTTATAAACAGAACCATCATTATGGTTCATTTCCAAATTATCTACTAAAACAGAACCTGTTTGTTTAGAAATTATAATCTTATTTGCCCCTGTTTTATAATAACTTGAACCTAGGGAAGAATAGGAATATTTGACTTTGTAAGTACCTGGCTTCAAATCACCAACAGTTAATTTAGCAATTCCATTACTATTGGTCTTGCAAGCAGTAGTTTTACCATTTAACGTGATTTTAACAATTTTATTTGTTAAAGCTTTACCATTATTATTGGTTAGTTTAACACTAAATTTAGATCCATCTTTATATTGCATTTTTAAAGTTGATGCTTTAAAAACAGACTGAGAATCCTTAACATATATCTTTCCATATCCATAAGCATTATAAAATCCTTTGTTTCCTTTAAAGTTAAAATTAATAGAGTAAGTACCTTTAGAAAGAGCAGGAATAGTTATAGTAGCTTTCCCATCCTTATTAGTCTTAGTAGTTACTTGCTTATTATTATACTTAAAGTATACTTTTTGCCCACTAATTGGAGCATTATGTTTGGATAATAAAGTAATAGAGTAAGAATATTTCTTTTTAGGTGCAATATATGTTTTTGCTTTAGCATTAATTTTAGAACTATCTTTTTTAACTACGACATTATTATAAATTTTTTCCCCAGAATGCAAATTAGTTGCAGTCATAACATATTTTCCAGGTAAAAGATTAATATCTAATGTAGCAACACCTTTACTATTGGTTTTAACATAGTAAGTTTTTCCATTTATTTTAAGAGAAACTTTAGTATTTGCTAATACTGCATTATCTTTCCAAAATATTGCAGAATATTTATTTGAAGTACCATAATATTTTGTTAAACTGTTTCCTTTTAAAGAAGCTAACACTTTAACATTTTTTGAAATGGAAGAAGCATAATATTTACTATTACCTGAAAATTTAACTTTAACAGCATATGAACCTTTAGATAATGAAGCTACTTTAATAAAAGCTATTCCACTATCATCTGTAGTTCCTTTATATGTTTTCCCATTAATTGTTAAAGATATTTTTTGATTTTTTAAAGCGTTATTACTTTTATCAAGTAATTGGACTTTAAAATAAGTAGCTAATCCACCATAATGAGTATCACCAACACTGATTGTAGTTGCAGTTTTACCGCCACCTAATTCAGATTCATTTGAATTAATAGCTAAAGCAGAACTATTTGAATCAATAGAAACAACAGATGTATTTTCATCTGCAGATAAAGTATTAATTTCAGAGTTTGCTCCTAAAACATCACTATCATAGTTGGACTCATAAGTAGATTCTTCGGAAACTTGTAAATTCCCAGAATTATCCTCATTTGATGAATAATTGCTAACTAAAGCATCATCATCCGAATAACTTGTTAAATTATCATTATGAGAATTAACTATATTACTAGTTTCTGAGATAGAAAGCTCGTTAGAAACTTCTAATTTTTCTGAAGATAATGAATTATCAATATCTTGTATTAAATTCGAATCTTCTGTATTTGAAACATTATCCAGTTCAACTGCACATGCAGATCCTAATGCAAGGAAAAATACAAGTACAAATGAAAAGATTAATGTTTTATTTTTTATCGAAATTTTTCCACCTCTTGGTTCTCATTACGAAAATTTTATAGTAAAAATATGATATATACTAATTAATAGTATTCATAATGAGTGGATTATACTTTATAATTTTTTCATATATAAATGTTTTTACAACTTTATTAATAAAAAAACCATTGTAAATTACTTAAATTTACTATAAAAAGCTAGAATAATATAGAAATTATTAAAAAAAGACAAATAAAAGCTAAATTTAATATAAAAAACAAATAAATCTTAAATTTAAATTAAAATTTTAACAATATAATGAAATTGACAATTTTAATAATTTGTCCTTTTATATTAATAATCACGATGTTTAGATATTTTATAGTGAAAATTAGTAAAAATTTGTATTATTATGAAAAAATAAAACTATAAAAAAAAATAATATTGAAAATAACCAATTTAAGAGAAAAAGAAAAATTTAGTAATTTTTTAAAAAAAGTTGATAAAATGTTATATGAAAAAAACGTGTTTCTAAAAAAGCATGAAAAAATTGATGTACGATTTGGATTATGCTATCCCAACATTTATCGAACTGCAATGTCCTCCTTAGGTTATAATATACTTTATAATTTAATAAATGAAAGAAAAGATACTTGGTGTGAAAGAATAATATACCCTAATACTAATTCAATTGAATCTAATACTCCAAGCAAATATTTTGATATAATAAGCTTTACTCTTCAATTTGAAGAAGATTATTTTCATTTATTGGAAATGTTAAAAAATACTGGAATACCCATAAAACGTGAAGACAGAAGTGAAACAGATCCCCTAATAATAGCTGGTGGGCCTTGTGCAACATCAAATCCAATGCCTTTATCTGATTATATTGACATTTTTATTATTGGCGAAGGAGAATCAAATATTAATCAACTAATTAATAAATATAAAGAAAATCCGAATCATGATTTAGAAAAGTTTTTAGAGATACCTGGAATATACATTCCCGAATATAATAATAAATGTAATATAGCAATTGTAGATATGGATGAAGCTTATCATATAACTCAACCAATCATGAGCGAAAGTGATGAAGAGGAATATCAAACTATTTTTAATAACACCATAATGTTGAATGTTTCAAGAGGATGCACAAGAGGTTGTAGATTCTGTATGTCTAGCTATCTATACCGCCCTATGAGACAAACAGATTGTGATAAATTAATAGATATTGCAATTAAAAGTCGTGAAAATACAGGAATAAATAAAATCACATTAATTGGTGCAGCCGTATCTGATTACAAGGATTTATCTAATTTAACAAAAGGACTTGAAAAAGAAGGTTTTCAAATTTCAACACCCTCACTTAGAATAGAATCCATAACTAAAGAAACACTAGAAACACTTAAAAGAAGTGGATTAAAAACAATTACACTCGCTCCTGAATCAATTGAAAAATTACGAAAAGTAATAAATAAAGATATTTCTGATGAAAAAATATTTTCAATAATAAAAGATGCTGTTGAACTTGATTTTAAAATCAAATTATATTTTTTAATTGGAATTCCAGAAGAAACAAAAGAGGATATAAAAGAACTCGTTGAATACATGAAAAAAATAGCTAGTATGCATAAAAATATTAAAAATATAAAATTTAGTGTCAATCCAATAATTCCAAAACCACAAACACCCCTGCAATGGGAAGGTTATGATTTTAAAGATATAAAACAAAAGACAAGATATCTTAAAAAAGAATTAAAAAGATATAACTTAAAATGTGAAAGTCCTAAAAAAGGACTAATTCAATATATACTATCTTGTGGAAATAGCAAAGTCGGTGAATTAATTGAAAAATCACTAACAAAAAATATAACATTAAATGACTGGAAAGAAATAACTCCTAATTATGAAATAAATGATGATTTACCCTGGGATAATATTAATGTAGGTGTAAAAAAGAAATTTTTAGAAATTGAAAATAAACGATTAAGAAACTTAAAACAAACCCCCTGGTGTGAAAAATCACCATGTTATAAATGTGGTTCATGTGATGAAAAATAATTACTAGAAAAAAATAGAATTACTATAATTAGATATAATATAAAAAATTAAGTGAGGAAAAATTTATGATTAACCCTGCAAATAGAACAAAATCAATTAAATTATCACAAATAAGAAAAATGTTTGAAGTGACAAATCCTAATGCCATCAATTTAGGAATTGGAGAACCTGATTTTGATGTTCCAAAAAATATCAAAGATGCAATGAAAAAATCAATTGATGATAATGATACTCATTACACACCAAACAAAGGATATATTGAATTAAGAGAAGCAATATGTGATAAATTTAAAAAAGACAATCAAATTGATACAACACCTGAAGATGTTATTGTTACAGTAGGAGCTAGTGAAGGATTGTATCTTTGTGCCCAAGCATTTATCGAAAAAGGAGATGAAGTTATACTTCCAAATCCTAGTTTCTTATCTTATGAAGCATGTATCAAACTATCTGAAGGAATTGTAAAACCTGTTGAATGTTTGATGGAAAATGATTTTAAACTAAAATCTAATGATGTGGAAAATAAAATTACAAAAAATACAAAAGCTATTATTCTTAACTCTCCATCTAATCCAACGGGAGCAGTTATGGAAAAAGAAGACATAAAAGCAATTGCAGATTTATCAATGGATAAAGATTTTTTAATAATATCTGATGAAATTTATGAAAAAATAATTTATGATAAAAAACATTACTCTCCTGCAAAATATAGTGATAATGTAATTACACTAAATGGATTTTCAAAAACATATGCAATGACAGGATTAAGAATAGGTTATTTAACTGCAAAAGAACATATTACAGAAGAATTATTAAAAATACATCAATATAATATAGCTTGTGCTAGTACAACATCTCAAAAAGGTGCTTATGAAGCATTAACTGGATCGCAAAATGAAGTTAAAAAAATGGTTAATGAATTCAAAAATAGACGAGATTTAATTATTAGTAGCTTAAATGAAATGGAATATGAAACTGTAAATGCTGAAGGAGCATTTTATGTATTTCCAAAAATAGATGATGAAAATTTTGTTCAAAAAGCAGCTAAAGCAGGAGTAATAACTGTTCCTGGAATTGCATTTGGAAATAATGGAAAAGGACATGTGAGAATGTCATATGCAAATTCTTATGAAAATATTGAAAAAGCTATGAATATAATAAAGAGGATTAAAAATGGATGAATTTAGAAATAAAGATGGGAAAAAAGTAGTTATAGTTGCAATAATTGCAAATACCTTTTTAACTGTAACAAACATATTTATAGGGTTAATATCAGGAAGTTATGCGTTAATTTCTGAAGGAGCACATACATTATCAGACATAGCTACAACATTTATTGCATATGCAGGATTTAGAATTGGTCAAAAACCAGCTGACACAGATCATCCTTTAGGTCATGGCCGTGCAGAAGCAATAAGTGGCCTTATTATAGTACTATTTTTAGCATTTGTAGCTTTTGAAATCATTACAGGAGCTATTGAAAAAATATTTGATCCTAAAATAATTACAATTCCAGATCACTATGCAATACTAATGGCATTGCTTGGAGTATTTATTAACTATTTTGTTAGTAAGTACATTATTAAAATCGGTGAATCCATTAATAGTCCAGCCATTACAGCTGATGGATATCATCAAAGAACCGATGTTTACTCATCCATGGCAATATTAATAGGTGTTACAATAGCCAATAGTGGATTACCAATTATAGATCCAATTATTGGATTAGTAATCGGATTATTAATTTTAAAAACTGCTTACAACATAGGAAAAGAGAATATCGATAATATTATGGGAAAAGTACCTTCAAAGGAATTAATAAATAAAATTAAAGAAGTAGCTAATAACACTCAAGAAGTTGAAAATGCACATAATATTAAAGTAGATTATTTAGGTTCTTATGCAGTAGTTTCACTACATGTTGAACTTGATGGTAATCTAAGTTTAAACAAATCTCATATAATTGTACATCAAGTACAAAAAAATGTTGTTGAAGAAATTCCAATAATAAAATCAGCATTTGTACATGCATGTCCAATAGGTTTAAAATATGATCATCAAGAAGAATTAGATAAATAAAAAACGCCGGGAACGGGATTTGAACCCGTGTGATCATAAGATCATCGGATTAGCAGTCCGACGCCGTACCAGGCTGGGCCATCCCGACAATATAAAATATAAGATAGTAAACTATATGTTTATACTTATTTATAAAGTTAATTATTTTATGACCTTGTTGAAATCCTAATTTAAAATTTTCACTACTCTGTCAATGTTGTAAACTGTTGTTTTGAGTCTTGTTTCTTTGTTTTGTTGTCTTGTTTTTTTTTTGCTTTTGTTTGTCCCTGAGAATTTTCTTTTTATTACGCTGAATACACTTTTTACGTTGTTTCTTCTTGAATATATTTTTTTATCGAAGGTTTTTATGCTTAATCCTTCTGTACCATTCGTGTTTGAAGTTGGATTTGAGTGGTATTTGGTTTGATGCTTTTATTTCTTCGTTTATGCATTCTCTTATTTTATTGGTGTCGTAAGCTTTGTCTGCTATTATGTATTTAATGTTGTATTTTTTTTA
>NZ_LWMU01000102.1 GCF_001639275.1 Methanobrevibacter oralis | reverse complement strand
GGAAATACACTAGATAAACACACAAAAAGAATTTATAGAACACCAGAAGGAATATTTAACTACATCATGGCAAGAAAAAATGGTTGGATAGAAAACCAAAAAAAAGTCCTAACAAATTGACAGTCCCTGCATTTAGGCAAATATAAATAATAATAATAATAAAATTTTACCTGATAACTTAATTTTTAAGTTAATATTTTATGAGGTTAAACTATGGTAAGTGTAAACTTAGAAGCTAAAAAAACCGTAGATGTAATGATTGAAAAAGCAGATGAATTAAATATTGATATTGTAACATTAGCTAATGGTGCTACTGTTCTTGACTGTGGTGTTAATGTAGATGGAAGTTTTAAAGCAGGTGAACTTTATACTAAAGTCTGTCTTGGTGGTCTTGCTGATGTTGGAATTTCAATTCCAGGTGATTTATCTGAAAAATTTGCTCTTCCTTCTGTAAAAATTAAAACTGATTCACCTTCTATTTCAACTTTAGGTTCTCAAAAAGCAGGTTGGTCTGTATCTGTTGGAGATTTCTTTGCATTAGGATCAGGTCCTGCAAGAGCAATAACTAAAAAACCAGCAGAAACTTATGAAGAAATTAATTATGAAGATAGTGAAGCTGATTTGGCTATTTTAACTTTAGAAGCAGATGTATTGCCTGGGGGTGATGTTGCCCAATACATTGCTGATGAATGTAATGTTGATGTTAAAAATGTATATTTACTTGTGGCTCCTACTTCTTCTCTTGTTGGTTCTATTCAAATTTCTGGAAGAGTTGTTGAGAACGGAACTTATAAAATGTTAGAGGCTATTAAATTTGATGTAACTAAAGTAAAACATGCTGCAGGTATTGCGCCTATTGCGCCTATTGATCCAGATGGATTAAAAGCAATGGGTAAAACTAATGATGCAGTATTATTTGGTGGAAGAACTTATTACTATGTTGAATCTGATGAATCTGATGATATTGCTGATATTGCAGCTAAATTACCATCTTCTGCTGCTGATGGATATGGAAAACCATTCTTTGATGTATTTAAAGAAGCTGAATTTGATTTTTATAAAATAGATAAAGGAATGTTTGCTCCTGCGGAAGTTGTTATTAATGATCTAACTAGTGGTAAAATATATAAAGAAGGATTCGTAAATGTTGATTTACTTAAAAAATCATTTGGCCTTGATGAATAACTATTCATCATTTATTCTTTTTTTAAAAACAATTTGAATTAATTTTAAATACTAGTTTTATTAAATATGTTATTATCTTTAAATTAAAAGGTGATTAATCATGAATATAAGTGAAATGTTGGGAGATTCTTTTAGATATGCAATTTCTGATTATCAGAAATTTTTAATTTTTGGCGTAATAGTTGTATTAGCTAATTTACAAATTATTTTTTCTAATTGGGCAATTGAGAATTATATTGTTATTATTAGTTCTATTATTAGTTTAATATTCTCATTTGTATTTTTAGGATATCTTGTAAGTATGGTTAGAGACACTATAAATAATATTGATGAAATGCCTGATTTGGATTTTGGTAGTAATATTGTTGAAGGTATAAAAGCAATTATTTTAACTATTGTTTATTACATTATTCCTTTTATTATCACTATATTAGTAGCTATTTTAACTGGTGTTTTTGATTCTTCTTTAAAAATTTATTCAATAGCTATGGAAGGTTTTGCTAGTAATACTACTGATTTACAAGCATATATTTTAACTAATGTTCCTCAAACTACTTTTGAAACTTTGTTTATCTCAATGGTCATTACTATTATTGTTGGAATTATTTTATTTATTATATTCAGTATTTTTTCAACTATTGGATTTGCTAGATTTGCTAAATATAAAAGTTTAAGTGAAGGATTAAGTATTGGAAAAGTATTTGATGATATTAAAACTATTGGTATTGGTAGAATTATAGGGTGGATTATTGTTTTAATTATTATAGCATTTGTTATTGGATTTATAATTGGAATTCTTAATATGATACCTTATATTGGAGTTATTTTATCTTATTTAGTTGGATATACATTACTTTATATTATATGTTACAGGTCATTAGGTTTAGTATATAAAAATGCTTAAATTTTTATTTTTATTTTTTTTAAATTTAAAATCTTTTTTCCTTTTTCAGCATGGCTCTTTCAAAAACTTTGTTGATTTTCAAAATCGTTTTTTCGATTTTGGTTCCAAATTAAATTTCTGCGATATATTCGTTTTAAAACTCCTCTTTTGGTCTTGAATGTTCGTTTTCTTGATTTTGGCATTGTTTTTTTGGAAAGCATTTTCAATTTCGTTACTTGATTTTTCAATTTTTATCTTTTAAGTGATAAATGAAGCTTTTATATCTTGGTACTATTGATTTTCTAATTATTTGATAAATAACTGGATGAAACTCATCTTTACGATAAATTAATGATTTTACTTCATTTTTAAATTCATCATAGTCATTTAAATCGAATAAATCTTTGATTGTTTTTAGTTGTTTGTGACATTCTTTATATTCTTTGTCTGAAAGACAGTTATTGTCTTTAAAATTTTTTAATTATTTATTTAAGCTTTTTTTAGTATGAAAAATACATAATTGGTGTTTAAAACCTAGTTTTGGTATAATCGAGGAAGATTTTTTTATCTAAATCTGTTGTGATTGCAATTTTATTTTTATTTGCGGTAGATTCTCTTAAAAACTTTTCAACAGTCGTTTCATCATCAGTATCGTAAATTGCATCAGCTACAATACAATTTGAAATAGAATCAAGTAATGTGTGGCGATATTTCCATTTTCCATTGATTTTCATCCATTCTACATCAAAGACATAATAACCCGAGCAACGTCCTAAATCAAATTCTAAAAATGTTTTCATTAACAAAAAGCCAATTTTCAATTGTTTGGTGTGAAACATTTATTCTAAAAAACTTTTTAAAGGATTTACAAACATTTTTCAAACTTTCCAGATAATCTGAAATTAAATGTTCAGATTCACTTTTCAATTCGTTCGTAAAATTGCTATTTTTATTAACAAGACTCGTTAAATCAGTTTAAAATGTTTTACCACAACGTTTGCAGATATAACGCTGAACCTTCACCATAGTTTTACCAATTTCTTTAAATACTAAAGTTCTTTTTGTAAAAACCATATTTAACAACATGACGAGTTCCACAATGAGGACATCTAGCTAAACTCATTTTAAAATAAGGAACATCCTTTTTAAAAACTTAAATCAAAAGATTTCAGAGCCTTTTGACAGGATTTAAAAATTTTCACAAAACAAGGGTCAGAAAGGACAAATCTATCATCAGAATCGCAAAATATATATTGTTTAACATCTAAAATACTATTTGGAGTACTTATTTTTTGGTTTTGCATAATAAAAACTTTTACTCCAACTTTTTATTAAATTTAACTATTTTTAAGCGGAATTATAAATTCAAAACTAACTTTTATCAAAAAATTTCAAATCAACAAAGTTTTTGAAAGAGCCTTTAGCACTCATGTAAAGTTAAGCATATTTTGTAAAATTTTATTTTATTTTTTTTAGGCTTTTCTGTTGTTGGATTGGAATCTTGAGTTGCTGTCTCCTGTGTGTCATTCGGAATCTTTTATTCGTTTATCGTGTTTTAGTACTAATCTTTGGTTGGTTAGTAATTTTTCTTTTAAAAACACACTAATCGTTGATTTTTAAGGTTTCTTATCATTCAAAATATAATTAACAGATTCATCATATTATTATTAATCCAATTAACCAATCTTCTACAACTAAAACAATTATCACATATTTATAATTAGCTACTTTTAAATAATTACAATTAAAATAAATCTTTAATCAAAAGAAAATTAATAAAAAAATAAAAATTAGAAGAAAATATTTATTGAACAGTCTCATAAAGAATTATTCAATAGATAAAAACATGAATAAAAAATCTTAACTTTATATGAGTGCCGAAGTTTTAAAAAATTACTTAATAAAAGATTTTTTCCCAGAATACAAAAAATTCCCATGGTTCCTTAAGGAGGAATTTAAAGGAAAATTAACAAGAACTAACAATAATTCTGAAATGTACTTCCACGCAACACTACCAAAAGCTGAGAAAAAACGATATAGAACTAAAAATGGAGTATTTAATCAAATATCCAACAGAAAAAATGGCTGGATGAAAAAAATAAAATCCCAACTAACAAAATGACAAATCCCGAATATCTATTTTTAGGGACTGTCAATTTGTTAGGACTTTTGTTGATATTTAGTGTTTATTTTTACAAAGTCCTTTTTCCAGTCTTTTTTTATTTTTTTATTTTTTTATTTTTCGACTTTGTTGAAATCCTATATTTTACACTTGAAATTTCACATCGACTTTGTTTTTTATGATGTTAAAATTCGTGTTTTTCTTGTTTTAGTATATAATTCTTTTTATTTTTTTATACTTGAAATATTACTGAGTATTTTTTAAAAATAACTATTAATAAGTTATTTATAGTTAAATGGAGAATATATATTATTATGAATCAAAAAAACACACATTCTCCAAGTATACTTAGGTTTTCAGAGCATAAAAGTCTTTTGGATTTTGGCTTTAAAAAGCAGACAAAAAAATTTTTCAAAAAATATGAAAACGCATGTAAAACAGATAATAAGCATAATGAATTGATAAA
>NZ_LWMU01000101.1 GCF_001639275.1 Methanobrevibacter oralis | reverse complement strand
ATACCTAAAATCCAAAGAACATCTAAAAGAACTAGTCAAAAAAACCTTCAATGAAAATATTGAAAAGAACAATATTACAATACATTGGTGTGAAACATTTATATCAAAAGTTTAGTAATTAACTATACTTTATTAAACCTGTTTTTTTTAGGTATAAAATAGGTTAAATCAATGTTTTTAGTTATAAAAACTTCACATTATTGTTATTTTCATCTAATAATTAATTTACTTATATTTTTTAGTTTCATATAAATAATTTAGGTTAAACAATAATTCATTTAATATTAACTTTTTATAGGCTAATTCAATTGAATTATCACTAAAAATGTATAATTGATGTAATTTAATGTTTATTTTTAAAAATTAAACTATTTTAAGAGCTTATTTTAAATAAATAGATTTATATACTATTTTCATAATAAATAATTTCGTAATGAGATTAATTTCTCATTGGTTGTCGAATTTAATGTTATGGAGGTAAAATATTTTGAAAAAACGAATATTGTTACTTGTGTTTATTGTATTAACAATTATATTATCTGCTAGTGCAATTTCAGCAAGTGATGAAAATGTTACGGATTTGTATTCTGCAGATCAAACAAATGATTCGTCTGTAATTTCACCATCAAGTGAAAATGATTTGAGTGTATCACAGAGTAATGCAGATGAAAATGCAGTTTTAGAATCTGATAATTCAAATAATTTATCAAATAACACTCTAGGAGAATCTTTAGAGAATAGTGTATTGAACGAATCTCCAAAAGTAAATACTTCATTAGAATCATCTAGTTCAGATATATACTATGGATCTAATTTTGAAGTTACTCTAAAAGATTCAAATGGTACTGGAATAGCTGATCAAAAAGTTATTATTAAAGTTGGTTCTAAAATTTATGAAACTAAAACCAATTCAAATGGTTTAGCTAGTGCAAAAATTGAACTTAATCCAGGTTCATATGTAACTACTATATCATATGAAGGTAATGATAGCTATAATTTGTCTAATATCTCAGGTACTGTTAGAATACTTCCAACTATAACATCTAAGGATATTTCTAAATATTACAAGGGTAGTGCAAAATATACTGCTACATTTTTTACTACTCAGGGAAAAGCATTAGCTAACACTAATGTAAAAATAAATATTAACGGTAAAACATATACTGTTAAAACTGATAGTAAAGGTGTAGTTAGCTTAGCAATTAATCTTAAACCTAGAACTTATGATGCATATGCATATGATCCTATTACTGGTTATACTTTAAGAACTACTGTTAAAGTATTATCTACTATTACAGCAAGTGATATATCTAAAGTATATACTGATAGTAGAAAGTTCACTGCTAAATTTTTAAAAAGTGATGGTAAAGCATTAGCTAATAAATATATTAAGTTTAAGGTTAATGGTAAAACATATAAAACTAAGACTAATAGTAAAGGTGTAGCTACCTTATCATTAACTAATCTTATGAAAGGTACATATAAAATAATTTCATATAATAATGATGGTTTGACTAAAAGTAATACTATTAATGTTATACGTAAATCATCTACTTCACTTAAAACTAGTTCATATGTATATTTAACTGGTGATACTAAAAGAATAAAAGTGACTTTACTTAATAAATTTGGTTATGCACCGGGTTCAGGTAAAGTTATTAAAGTTACTGTTAAAGGTAAAACATATACTGGTATTACAAATAGTAAAGGTGTAGCTACAATTAAATTAGCTAAATTATCTAAGGGATCATATACAGTAAATTATAAATTTACAGGTAATTCCTTTTATTATAAATCTAGCGCATCTAATAAATTAGTAGTACTACCAAGTAAAACTTCCAAGTTTACAGTCAAAAGTACAACTACTTTTGGGCAAGGTGCAAACACACCATTTAAAGTATCCCTAACTGCTAGTGGTATAGCTTTAGATAAAAAAACTGTAACTTTTAAAGTAAATGGTAAAACTTATACTAAAACTACTGATAAGAGTGGTATAGTATCTTTACCTATTGATTTAGCTATTGGTAAATATACAATTGATTATTCATTTAAAGGTGAATCAAAAATCAATGCTGCTAGTGGAAGTGCAGGTATAACTGTTAAAGAAAGATCTCCTACTTCTATCACATGGAAAAGTGGAACAAACTTTTATCAAGGAACACAAAGTTATAAAGTTTTATTGCTTGATTCAAGTAAAAAACCAATAAGTAATCAAGTTGTTAAATTAGCTATTAACTCTAAAACTTATGCAGCGACTACTGCTTCAAATGGTTATGCTACATTTTCAGTAAATGTTGCTCCAAACAATTATTCTGTTATATTTAAGTATGGTGGAAATAATGATTATGCTCCAAGTAATAATACAATTAACATAAGTGTTGAAAAGAAAAATTCAACAGGGTATGGATATTGGTTATTTGGTGGAGACATGAATAATGTTAATTTAGATACTTTAGCTTCCAAAGGAACTACTGATATATTTTTGAATTATTATGCATTTGAAAAGCATGGTGAATCAAAAGTATTGAAATGGATTGGAAATGCTAACACTAAAGGAATTAAAGTTCATATTTGGATGCAAACATTTTATCAAGGTGGAAAATGGGTAAATCCAGTCAAAAACGGATTACCGTACACTTCATATTTTACTCAAAAAATTAATGAGGCTGTAAAATACGCATCTATGAAAGGTGTTTCTGGTATTCATTTTGATTATATTAGATACCCAGGTACTGCATATAAAACAAATGGTGGTACTGCAGCTATTAATACATTCGTAAAACAAGCTGTAACTGCAATTCATGCAGCAAATCCTAATTGTTTGGTTTCAGCGGCTTTAATGCCGGAAACTACAAGTAGCATAAAGTATTATGGGCAAGATTATTCAGTTATTAGTCAATACATGGATATTGTTCTTCCTATGGTTTATAAAGGAAATTATGGTAAATCAACATCTTGGATTACATCAATAACTAAATGGTATGTTGATAACTCAAAAGGAGCTAAAGTATGGGCAGGTATTCAATCATATAAGTCTGATGATGATTTAACTAAATTATCTAGTTCAGCTTTAACTAATGATGCACAAGCAGCGCTTGATTCAACAGCTAATGGTGTTATTGTATTTAGATGGGGTATGTCTAATTTAATAAATTTCAACGATTTATCGGATAAAACATCTTCTCCGTCTTATAGTGGTTCTGTTACTATTAGCGATATTATAACTTCAGCTATTAGTTTAAAAACTTATGTAGAAACTAATGGTAAATTACCTAATACTGTATCTGTTAATGGAGAGTCTTATTTAACTCCACAATTTTTATACTTGATGTCTAAAGCATTGGAATCTATTGGCAATTCAAATTTCAATATAGAAATTTTACCTATTGTTGTAGGTGCAGCTTCTAGCTCAGGATCTTTTAATCAAAGTGATTTAAATAAGAAAGATTACATGGATTTAAATAATAGGATTATTTCTTTTATTAAGTCTAATTCTAAAGCTCCAAACTATGCAAGTAGTCCATTAGGTAATATTCCTTATAATTCATTAGTATATTCTTATGCTAAAATATTAAGTTTTTATAGTGCTAATAACAGATTACCAGAAAGTGTATTTGTAAATGCTACATTTAAAGCAACTACACCAAGTGTTGATTCAAAATATAAAAATGTAGATTATAAAAATATTTTAAAAGGAGCTAAATCATTAAGCGAATATTATAAGACTTATGGTAAGCTTCCATCTACAGTCACTATAGCTGAAGGTAAATATTCAACTGCAGAGTTCTTATATTTAATGAGTAAAGCTATTGTTCAGTTAAGTAATGGTAATACTAAATCAATTACTGCAATTGCTGTTAGTAATCCAAGTTCACCTTCTGGAAAGAACTTTAATGGTGAACAATTATCAAAAGCTAACCTTATTAAATTAGCAAATTCAGTAGTTAATTACATAAGTGCTAATAAAAAAGCTCCAAATTATGCCACATCAGCTATTGGAAATATTGCTTATGATGAATTAGTAGATTCATTTTCAAGATCATTAACATTTTATGGTAATAATAATAGATTACCAAATTATGTTGAGATTGTCTACAAAGCTTCTACAACAAATTATCCAACTTCAATTTCTGAATTAGCTAAAGAGTTAACTAAAGGTTTAACTTCTCAAAAAGCAAAAGCTAATGCATTATTTGTTTATGTTAGGGATAAAATTTCATATTCTTTCTATTATAATACTGTAAAAGGAGCCAGTGGAACTTTAACATCTGGGTCTGGTAACTGTTGTGACCAAGCACAATTATTAGTTGCTTTAGCTAGATCTGCTGGTTTAACTGCAAGATTTGCTACAGGGTATTGCACATTTACTAGTGGTAAAACTTATGGTCATGTATGGGTTCAGATTCAGATTGATGGCTCTTGGCATGCTTTAGATACTACTAGTAGTAGAAATACTTATGATAAGATAAATAATTGGAATACAAAATCTTATACTTCAAGGGGAACCTTTAACGTGTTACCTTATTAATCCTTAAGGATTAATATTTTTTCTTTTTTTTTTTGAAAGCTCAAATTTAGGGCAATAACAGCTTATTACATAATTTTTAATTAATTTTGCGTCATATGATTCTATAAATTATAAAGGTTATATATAAAATTAGAAAAATATTTTTTATTAAACATCTACTAGATTAATTATATTAATTACCTAAAATCTTTAGGGGACTGTCAATTTGTTAGGTCTTTTGTATATAAATAGTGTTTAATTTTTCAATTTTGTCTATTTGGTCTTCTTTTTGATTTTACATTTTTGATTTTTACGAAAGTTTTAAATACTATTTGTGTTTT
>NZ_LWMU01000099.1 GCF_001639275.1 Methanobrevibacter oralis | reverse complement strand
TAATGCTTTAAATCAGCTTTAACTTCATGAATTTTAGAAAGTGGGATATCTTTATTAATATAAGCATTTCTACTCATATTACTATTTTAGTCACATTTAATATAAATATTTTTTGTCTAAAACTATAGTATTTAGAAAAATATTAAAGGTGAATTAATGAGTAATTCAATTAGGGATTTGGATATATTTATCATTTTAAATTTCTTTGATGATTTTAAAACTTATGACATTTTAAAAATTGATAGTCTTTCAAATTTTAAAAATAAAGATGAAATCATTGAATTTTTATTAAATGAAAGTTTAATAGTTAAAAAAGAAGATTCTATAACAAAAGAATCTATTTCTAAAAAATACACAGTTTCTCAACTAAAAGATGTTTTAAGGAAAAATAATTTAAAAGTTTCAGGTAAAAAAGATGAACTTGTTGAGCGAGTATTTCCAGTTTTATCTAAAAATGCAGATGATTTTGAAGTAACTGAGTTAGGTAAAAAGTATTTAATTGATAATGAATGGATTAATCTTTATCAATTTGCTCTTGCAGCATTTGATTTCGATGATTATGCTGAATATGCAAAAACATCTAATAAAAACATGTTGGATACTGCTTTTGAATATATTGATGGTTTTATTAGCGATTCTCTTTTAGTTAATCATTTTGGCATGTTTATAGATGCAATATCTGCTAAAGCTCTAATTCATGCATATAATCAAGATTATGACTCTTACCTAGATTATGATTTGCAACGTTTTATTTTAGGTTTAAATCCAATTGTAATGGATTATAATACTTATGCAAATTATCAGATAATAGATCCTGCTAATATACATAATATTAAAAATGTAATTGAAAATATTGGGGGTATGGGTCTTAAAAAAAGATTTAACAAAGTATGGCTTAAATCAAATGTTAAAAATGTAATTGTTCCTAAAAAAACCACTTTTAAATTCCTTAAAAAAGCATTAAGTGGTGAAGATATTGAAGATTTAAATCTTGAAATAAAAGAAAAATATTTCTATAAAAAATTTCAAAAATAATTAACAATGACATATAAAATTGCTCGATATGGGTTAATTCTTGCTAGTTTTTATTATTTGGTCTGTGAGATAGTATCAGCAGCTTTTACATCTACTTCATTATTTAATACTTATATTTTTCACACAATAATTGAACTTGGAATTTAGGTTTGTTTTCTCCATTATACTTTCTAATGAATAGTGCATTTATTTTAATGGGATTAATTTTAGCATATTTTGTATTTACTCAATTAAAAATATATTTTAATATATCTTTTTCACTGATTACTAGTTTAGAAGTGATTATGTTGCTTTAATTCATGGTGAAAACCCATTAACTGCTAATTACTATAGTATTGGTGCTATAATAGCCATATTTGGTTGGAATGTTCTTTTAATATTTTT
The DNA here is from genome assembly GCF_001639275.1 of Methanobrevibacter oralis. Taxonomy (NCBI): domain Archaea; kingdom Methanobacteriati; phylum Methanobacteriota; class Methanobacteria; order Methanobacteriales; family Methanobacteriaceae; genus Methanobrevibacter; species Methanobrevibacter oralis. The sequence continues at coordinate 3,853 of NZ_LWMU01000099.1, read as the reverse complement.
ATCTTTTTCAATGGCTGAATTTAAATTTTATCAAAAATTTAGCTTAGTTTTAAGAGTTTTGGGTTAGTATTCTTTTTAATAATGATATTTTCTATGTCAAACGTATTAATGCTAGTTTTTGAGAGATTATCAGTTTATACTTTGATAATCTGGTCGATTATTACAGGATTTTCAATAAGATAATTATTTATATTTAATTAGGCTTATAACTTATTATAAGATTTTAGTTTAGGTGATATGATGACTAACTTAGATAAAGAAATTGAAAAAAAAATATTGGCTATCGTTGAAAAATATCAAAAAGAAGGAACTAAACTTCTTAATTACTTAATTACTGATGATACAGTAACGTTCTTTTCACCAATCGCGAATGGTTCAGCTATTACAGCTGAAGATTTAAATAAAGTTGCTGAAATTTTAAACGGTACTTTTGATGGAATGGAAATTATTAACCAGGAATATAGATTTAAATTTACTTTTAATCTATAATCTTTTCTTTTTTTATAAAAATTAGTGATTAAATGAAAGATATTAATATTTTAATTGAAGCATTGCCTTATATTAAAAAGTTTCACAATAAAAAGATTTTAATTAAATATGGTGGACATGCAATGATTGATGATGACGCAATGTCTTCTACTGCTCGTGATACTGTTTTACTTAAATATGTAGGTATGAAACCTCTCATTGTACATGGGGGAGGTCCAGAAATATCTAGATCAATGGATAAATTAGGTAAGGAACCTAAATTTATTAAAGGACTACGTGTGACTGATGAAGAAACAATGGAAATTATTGAAATGGTATTAGTTGGGAAAATTAGCACAGAAATAGTATCTGAATTAATTAAACATGATGGTCAAGCTATTAGTTTATCTGGAAAGGATTCCAGTTTAATTTTTGCTCATAAAAAAGGAACTAGTACTGTTACTACTGATGAGGGATTAGAAACACAAATTGATTTAGGTTTAGTTGGTGAAGTTGATAAAATAAACACTGATTTACTTAAACTTTTTTTAGATAATAATTATATTCCAGTTATTTCTCCTGTTGGAATTGATTGTGAAGGAAACAGTCTTAATTTAAATGCAGATACTGCTGCTGGAGAAGTAGCAGGGGCACTTGATGCTGAAAAATTAATTATTTTAACTGATGTTCCAGGTGTTTTACGAAATTCGGATGATCCATCTACTTTAATACAAAAAATAAGAATTGATGAGGTTTCAGGCCTTATTGAAGATGGTATTATTTCTGGGGGAATGATTCCAAAAGTAGAAACATGTGTTAAAGCTATTGAAAATGGTGTTAAATCATGTCATATTATTGATGGTCGTGTAAATCACTCTATTTTACTTGAAATCTTTACTACACAAGGTATTGGAACAATGATATTTAAATAACATGGTATTGTTATTTTATTTTTATAGGTTTTTTTTTTATTCAATTTGTCTTTTTCAAAAACTTGTGCGATTTGAATTTTTTGTGGCATGAAAAATTTCTCTACTATTTATTATTTATTTTTAATTTAAAAGTAGTAAATTGTTTATATCAACTTAAACTAATATATAAAATCTCTATGTAATAGTATGAAGTCTCTATGACTTAAATTTTTTGATTTTGTATTTGAATTTTCTGAATTCCGTGAATTTGAAGGTCTTTCTCGTTTGAATGTGAATTTATTAATGATAGTTCTAATTATATTAGAAAAGAGGGGCAAAATTCATTTTGAGAATAAAATTGTTAAGTTGTCCTTCTTGTAGATCCACTCCTATAAACTTAAGGATTTTTTCTTATTTTTCTAATATTTTTTTTACTTATTTTCTTTTAGTTTTGGTTGGATTTAGCTTATTTTATTTATATACTTCTGATTGTTTTTTAAATTTATTTATATTTGTTTTTAATAATTTTTAGTAGTTAATTTTAAATATTATTAAATATTATAGGATTTATAATGTAATATTGATTGATTTAGTATTTGTAATTGTATGGATTAAACTGGTATTTTTGGGGATGTGCTTTGGATTTTTTTTCTGCAACTTTTTTTAGATAATATTTAATAGGTTATGTTGGATGATAAATTATAAAATAGACATTAGGAAGCTTACTCGTAAATAGGAAAGTGAGTTTTAAGGATTATTATGTTGTAATCCATTTGTTTCAAAATGGTTTTTACGGGTTCAGTGGAGGCTGTGAGATTATATTCAAGAATGTTACTGGTTGGGAGGATTATTAGTATTTCAACATAGATATTGGTAAACAAAGAGGTTTATTTGAGTCCTATTCTTTAATAAAGGATTATGTTTAAGGATTATATTACTGAATTTTTACAAACATTTTTAGTGCTGAATTTGAGAAAGATGGTTTATATTTGGGTTGCATGTGAATGGAAGTATAATGTAAATTGCCTAATACTATATATATATACTCGTGAACAATTTGAAATTGAAGAGTATACTGCATTTTGAAAGGCATTGGCCAAATAGCAAGAGCATCATATTATTGTTGATGTTTAACTCATGGTTTGATTTTAACATCATGAATTTGACACTACTAAAGTAACAGAAGTTGAAATGGACTAAAAATCACTTACAAGATTTAAATAAAGGATTTTAACCTTAAAAAATTCGTTTTAATTTTTGACAGAGGGTATAATGGATTCATATTGAGTTAATAAATTGGCATTATTAAAAAATATGGATCAAAATTAATATTTGATTCGTCTTGGATTCAAGAACAATAAAAATATAAGAAAGACAAAAAATGGAATCTGATGGACGAATTTGTTAATATAAACTATGAAATATTAATTAAGAACAAAAGAAATCAAAGATCCTAAACTTAAAAAAATTGCCGAACAAGAAAATTATTAATAAACCTCAGAATAAACCAACACTATGGAACTAACCAACAACAAAGGAGAAAAATACACAAAAAACACTACTAAGCAAAATCTACCAATAGAAAAATTCACAAAAAAAGATTTAAAAGACGCATACGGCAAAAGATGGCTAAATAGAAACAGACTACGATAGACTAAAAAAAAACATTTTTAGAACTAGAAAACTTCACAATACACAAAAGAACAATCATCGAACAAGGACATTCTACGCCAAACTATTCATGTTCAACCTAACTAAATATTGTACTAAAACTCGACGCAGACAAAAAAATACAAGAAAAACACAAAAACAAAAAACTAAAACACGAATATCAAATTAGACCTAAACCACCTAATGGGAATACTAAACTACAAATTCAACCATATTAGCAATGGCCAACGAAAAAAACAGACAAAAAAATAATCAAACAAATACTACAACTAGCACAAAACAAACTAGTAATCAAAAACGAAAAAAGAAAAAAACCCTCAAAACGCCACAAAGGAGGACTACCAAAACAAAAAAAATTCAAACACAACGACAGAAAAGCATAAAAAAAACATGAAAAAACAAGAAATTTAAATCAAAAAATCCTTAAGTTTATAGGAGTGCTTGTAGATCACCAAACAATATTAAAAATGGAATTTTACGAAACGTAAACTTATATTTTTAAGAATTGATGAAAAAATATGCTCCATTCAAAAATATAAACTTAAAAAATGTGGTAAAATTTTTTTATACTGATTTATATTTGCCTGCTTCTAACAATTCAAATATTACATTCGTTGTTGATTGTATTGATGATTTATATCAGTTTATGATGCAGGACTTCATAGAAATCTCTTATTATAGTTTCGGACAAAAAATTTTTTAGTTAATCATGATGAATTTACTGATCCAATTTTTATAGTAGGAATCTCTATTTACGATTCTATAGAATTCTTTTTCAAATAGTTTTTCCATAAATTCTATTG
>NZ_LWMU01000098.1 GCF_001639275.1 Methanobrevibacter oralis | reverse complement strand
TTAGTATGGTTTTTGAAAATTTAATTTGTGGAATCAATTAGAAAATTTTAATATATATTGTCAAAAAAAGATTTGGTTTACATGAAAATCAAAGCACCATCTAATAAAAAAAGAGATAAAGAGAAATATTATCATAAATGCAAATTAAACGTACAAGATAGTTTTTAGAAAAATTAAAAACCTTAGCTTTACAGCAGTGCAATAGACTAAAAATATTTATATAATGTCATAACTATATTAACAAATATGTAGGAAAAAAACTAATTTAAATAAAGTTTAATATTTAAATAGATTTTAATTATTAATTCATTTAATTATTAATTATTTAATTATCAAAATTTTTAATTTTTGTAAATGCTTTGATTAATTCTACTTGAATAGTTTCCTATTAATTTAAATGGAGGTTTTATATTTGGAATTAAAGTTGAGATATATAGCTGTAATTATAATATTATCTGTATTAATAATTTCAATATCAGATGTGGTTGCTTTAGATAATAATTCTGATCTAAATGTTGTATCAGATTATGACAATAGCTATATTTCAAATGGTTCAACAATTAATGGTGATTCCATTATTGAAGATATAGAATATGAAAATATTGATATATCTGTTTCATTTAATTCATCAATTAGAGAAAAAAAAGATTATGGCTCCGATTTTAGAAGCACTATAACTGCTAGTAGTAATGACTGTAATGATATTCAAAATGCAATTAGTAGTGCAAGTAATGGAGATACAATAAACTTAAGAAATTCAAGAAGCACTATAACTGTTAGTGGTAATAACTTTATTGATATTCAAAATGCAATTAATAGTGCAAGTAATGGAGATACAATAAACTTAGGAAGTTCAAAAGTTTACACTAGAGGTACTTTTACAACAGGTTATATTGGTTTTATAAATGTTAATAAAATGTTGAATTTCATAGGTTCTAATGTTGTTTTAGATAGTCAAAATGGCGGGGGTATATTTTATATTCCTGAAACAGTTTCACAAGTAAGTATTGCTGGAATTATCTTTAAGAATGGTTATAGAATACCATCTGGTTTATGGATAGGTGGTAGTGCTATTCATGCTAAAAAAAATACGAAAGTTATAATTTCGAGCTGTCAATTTGATAAAAACACGGCTAATGGTACAATTCAGGGTGGTTCGATTTATATAGGCCCGAATTGTGAATTAACTTGTAATAATTGTAATTTTACCAATAATAGTATTAATAATCCTTGGGGTGGTGGAGGTGCTATTTTTGCTGAAAATGCTACTTTAACTCTTATGAATTGTAATTTTATCAATAATACCGCTAATTATAGAGGTGGAGGAGTTTTTGGACTTTATTTATTAAATGCAAATATAAAAAATTGTAATTTTATTAATAACTCTGCAACAAGATTATCTGGAGGATTAGCTTTAATTGATTTAGAAAATGCTTCTGTTAAAAATAAATTAGTTGAAAATTGTGTTTTTGATAGTAATGTTGCAGCTGGGAAATATGATGCTACTGCAGGTGAATATATTGGTGGTAGTGAAGCTGCATTTGGTATACATAATGCAATTATAAGAAATTGTAGTATTATTAATAATTATTCTCCAGGTAGTGATATTGAGGATAGTGGTACTGGATCTAGTGTACGTTCTTGTGATGTTTATGATTGCTATTTTAATAACAATAAAAATAAATATGGGCATGCGGCAGGAATGTGTACTCATAATACAAATGGAGTAACATCTAATGTATATAATTGTGTTTTCAGTAATAATAATGCACTTTTTACTGGTGCTGTATATACTCATGATGGAAGTCTTTTAAAGAACTGTACTTTTTTTAATAATTCAGCAAATAGGATTAAATCTCCAAGAAATAGTTCATATATTGGTGGAGAAGGAGGTGCTGTTGGTGCAGCAGGTGATTCTATTAACATAAAGAATTGTACTTTTTATTATAATATTGCTTCAAAAGGAGCAGCTATCATGATTGGAGGATTACCTTATCCATATATGGAAGGTACTACTTATGGTAATAATGCTAATATTTCGGACTGTTATATTTATAATAATATAGCTACTCAAGAAGGTGGTGCTGTTCATATTACAGGTAATAATGCTTCTTTTCAAAATTCTGTTTTTATTAATAACACTGCTAAAAATGGTGATGGTGGTGCTATTTATATTAAAGGTGATAATTCTGTAATTTTAAATAATACTTTTACAAATCATAAAAATTTACTTCATGGAACGATATATGTTATTGGTAGTAATACTTTAATTAATAAAGCTAATTTCACTGATAATAATGCGATTTATGGTGCTGGAGTATATATTAATGGTTATAATACAAAAATTGTTAATTCTTCTTTTGAAAAAAATAATGCTAGTTATGCTGGTGGAGTGTATATTATAGGTGATAAAGCTGTTATATCCAATAGTAATTTTTCTGATAATAATGTATCTGTTACTGGGGGGGCAGTTTATATAGAAGGTTCTAATGCTAAAATAAAAAGTTCTAACTTTTTAAAGAATAATGCGATTCCGTCAGTATTAAACTTGGATGATGGTCTTGGTGGAGCAATTTATATAAAAGGAGATAATAATGCTGTTGAAGATAGTTTATTTGATAATAACACAGCTCGTAACGGTTCAGCTATTTACACTGATGGTATAAATTTTGTTATTAATAATACTAAATTTAACATGAATCAAGCATGGTCTTATTTATTAAATATTAGTGTTGAACCATCTTTAAGTTATTATATGCAATCTAATCAAGTTATTAATGTAACTCATATTGGTGGAAATAATATTGCAAATGCAATTTATAATACAGTATTACCCTCTCAAATATTTTTTTATAATGTAACATATACTACTTCTAAGTTTGGATTAAAAACAACAGGGGCTAGTGAAATACATCCAGTATTAGGTGCTGAAAATAGTCAAGATGGTTTATTATTATATCAAGACAATCGTGAAGATTACCAAAGAATACATCTAAAAGTAATAAATGTTGAAACTGGGGACGTCGTTTATGATAATAATAACTCAGAAATAACTGGTATTTATGGTAATATTAGTGCAATTTTGAGTGGTCTTACAGTTGGAAATTATTCAGTAAATGTAAGTCATGAGGAAGATCCATATTATAAAGCTATTATTAATTCCACTATTTTTAAAATTTTACCAATTGTTGATATAGATGTAGTTAAAAATAGTGATAAGAATATTTATTTCCTTAATGAAACAGTTTTATTTACTATTACTGTATCTAATAAAGGATTAAATAATGCAACAGGTGTAGTACTTAAAGATATATTACCAAATGGATTAAAATATATTTCACATAATGCGACTAAAGGAAGTTATAATTATTTAAATGGTTTATGGACAATTGGAGAATTAAATAAAGATTCAGTTGTTTTTTTAACTATATTAGCTCAAGCTACAAAGCTTGGTTATATTGTTAATAATGCTAATGTAAGTGCTAATGAAGCTGAAACCAATTATACCAATAATTTTGCTAATAAAACTATAGAAGTAACTTTATTCCATGAAAAAACTGTTGACAATGATAATCCTCTTGTTGATCAAGTTATTAAATATAATTTAACAGTAACTAATGTTGGTAATTCAACATATATAGAAAATATTACTTTAATTGATGATTTGCCTGAGGGTCTTGAATATGCAGGAAATTTCACTATTATTGGTGGAACTTTAATTAATTTTATTAATAATGGTAAAAAATTAATATGGATAATTAAGGATATTTATCCAAATACTTCTGCTATAATTACTGTTAGTATTAAAGTTATGAATAATGGGACTTGGGTTAATAATTTAACAATAAATAATGTTACAGTTAATGAAACAGTTAATGTTCCTGAGGTTGTTCCTGGTAAGACTGTTAACAATACTAGTCCTAATTTTGGTGATAAGGTAAGTTATACTGTGACTGTTTCTAATGATGGTTCTGCTGATTCTAATAATTTGGTTGTTGTGGATACATTGGATCCTGGTTTGGTTTTTGTTGGTGCGTCTGATGGTGGTGTTTATAATGGTGCTGCTCGTACTATTACTTGGGTTGTTAATTTAACTAAGGGTGGTTCTAAGGTTTTCTATGTTAATGTTACTGTTAATGCTTATGGTGTTTTGAATAATACTGTTAGTGTTGGTAATAAGACTGCTCGTGTTAATGTGACTGTTCCTGAGGTTGTTCCTGGTAAGACTGTTAACAATACTAGTCCTAATTTTGGTGATAAGGTAAGTTATACTGTGACTGTTTCTAATGATGGTTCTGCTGATTCTAATAATTTGGTTGTTGTGGATACATTGGATCCTGGTTTGGTTTTTGTTGGTGCGTCTGATGGTGGTGTTTATAATGGTGCTGCTCGTACTATTACTTGGGTTGTTAATTTAACTAAGGGTGGTTCTAAGGTTTTCTATGTTAATGTTACTGTTAATGCTTATGGTGTTTTGAATAATACTGTTAGTGTTGGTAATAAAACTGTAAAATGTACTATTAAATCTAATGCTTTAGCTGATTTAGAAATTAAAGTTGTAGCAAATAAACATATTGTTCATATTGGAGATACTGTTATTTGGACCGTTACTGTGAAAAACAATGGTCCTAATAAATCTATCAATGTTGTTGCAACAGATATTTTACCAAATTCTTTAAAATTAATTTCATACACAGTTTCTAAAGGCACATATAACGTAACAACTGGAAAATGGAATATTGGAGACTTAGAAAACAAAGAAGTAGCTGTTATTATCTTTATTACTAAATCTCTACGCACTGGTAAAATTACCAACAATGCTAAGGTTATCGGAGATACTTTTGATCCTAATATGGAAAATAATTTTGATAATGATACTATAAAAGTTATCTCACAAGATAAACCAATTAATCCTGATGGAGGTAATAATTCTAAAATACATAATGCAAAAACAACAATCAAAATGGAAAATACCGGCAATCCTCTATTAATAATATTTTTATGTATTTTAACTATATTATTAATTGGATTTAAAAGAAAATAATCATGTTAATATATGGAAGTTTTTATTCCATCTTAACAATTTTTTTTCTTTTTGAATGCCCACCAAAATTAATCTTTTTATTTTTTTAAAAAATTCTTTCATATTTAAATTCTTTACTTTTCAAAATTCCTTTAATTATAACAAAAACTTCTATTAACCATATATAACTTATTCAACATGATTAATAGACCTCAAACACAACGTAGAAGAAAAAAACCAAAAAAAAAACAACAACAAAATACCCAAATATGTATACAAAACCAAAGATTAACACATTAATTGGAAACAAAAAAGAAGAACTCCCCCAACTCCTAACAGATAATCAAGAAGAAATACAAACAATAGTTAAGAAATAATTGATATAGCCAAAAAAAATTTGGTTTACACGAAAATTAAACCATCATCAAATGAAATAATTAGATAAAAAGAAATTTTATAATAAAAAATGTAAATCAAACATACAAGATAGTTTTTAAAAAATTAAAAACCATTATCTTGACAGCAATGTAATATCCTATTATAGTTTTTCTCGAAAAGTTTATACCATATAAATTACAAATTAATATTCATGGTAAAAAATAGCAAAAAAATTGAAGGACATCTTGAATTGGATGAAATTAAAGAGGTTATGAAAGAATATAAAGA
>NZ_LWMU01000097.1 GCF_001639275.1 Methanobrevibacter oralis | reverse complement strand
TCTTTATATTCTTTCATAACCTCTTTAATTTCATCCAATTCAAGATGTCCTTCAATTTTTTTGCTATTTTTTACCATGAATATTAATTTGTAATTTATATGGTATAAACTTTTCGAGAAAAACTATATTATTATTATTCGAATTCATATACATTTAAACATTTTGGATTTTGGACTTAAAATTGATGGAAAAACTATTTAAAATTTATATTCTTCTATTCTTTCTTTTGAAGACATTAAGCATTCAGTTTTGTAGGAGACTTCGTTGAGATATCCGTGTTATTGTTCTGTGATTTTGAGTATAACATGTTCTGAATATTCACATTTTTTTTACATTATCATAATTACGAATAAACTAATTCAATTGAATATATGTTCAAAATCAGTTAAAACCTAAACCTATTAGCCACGATAAGAATAAAAGCCATATTATCAATTGATAGTTTTGTTGAAAACAAACATTTATAATCCAATAATTGTCCTATCACTAGGTTCAATCCCATTAGAAAATATATTTATTACAAAACATTATAAACCTAGCATTTTATAGCTAACTCCATAGAACCAGTAATTTTATTAATACTACCATAAAAAAATTAGCTTTACCATACTTTTAAAGTATTATAAGGAGGTTTACCCACTTACACGTTTAATTTTAAAGTAATCCAAAGCACCATCCCACAATAATTGAAGCCAAATACATAACTTTAAATTCTTCTTCCATTTTCACATCATCCTTTACTAAAAATCATTCAAAATATAACAATTCACCACCATAATAACCAAAACACAAAAATTCAATTCAAAAAATTATAAAATCAATTATAACTACATAAATATTTGTATTTTCTAATATAAATAGATTTTAATAACTTTAATTAAGAATAATAAATTATTAACAAGCAATATAATAAACTAATAAAAATGATATATATTCATTAAAAATAATTTTGTATTTAGTTATTAAATTAAAAAAAAGAAGCGAAACTCACATGAAAAAAAATAAATTATAGAAATGAACTCTATTTAAAAAAATAATATAAAAACAGATAAAAAATGAACATTGATTAAAACTCAATAATTTCTGCCAACACTTTAATGAATGAAAAAAAGTAGATGAAATTTTAAGAATTCATTAAAATTTTAATAATAATAAAAAAACTATTTTTCACTGTCAAGTTTTAGCTCTTATTTTTATTTTATAATGATGTTAAATTTATTGACTTTTTATTATAATCATCAGTAATATTCTTATCCCCCATATAAACTTAAAAGAACATTCATACGAATATCTGAAGATTTTCCCTTCAACACCCTATAATTTATTTTGTTTTAAAATCCTTATTTTCTAAATATTTTATAATTAGTTATTAAACATTAAATTTATTTTATTTAAGGTAACATATTATATTATGAAATCTCTATCAATTAAAGAAATATTTTTAAATTCATTTAAATATACAATATCTGACTGGGTAGCTATAGTAATTTTAGGAATTATATTAACATTTTTATCTATATTGAATAATTTTAATCGTGATATTAACATAATTATGTGGGTTGCAATAACTATATTATCATTAATTGAAATGGGATATTCCTTTAAAATAATTGAGCAAACATTACAAGGATCAACAAAACCTCCTATTTTTAGAAATTTTAAAGAATTAATTATTCATGGAATAAAAGATACTATTGTTTATGCTTTTTATTTTACATTAATGTTAATTGTTTCATTTTTATTAATTTCAATGATTCATTCTATTCCAGAATCTTCTTTAATAGGTATTATTTTAGCTATTATCGTCATTGGTTTTATTTTTTTATTATTATTCGTTTCATTAATTAATTTAGCTAAACATGATGGAAAATTAAGATATGCTTTTCATTTCAGAGAATTATATAGTTTATTAAAAAGAATTGGAATAGGTAGAATAATTATAGTTTATATATTAGCTATGCTTATTGAGTATTTGTTAATTAAAACATTTATTACTGGTGAAAATATTCCTCATATGAGCTTTGTAGCTATAATAAGAAACCTTATAGTCACTCCTTTTCTTGTGATTTTTACAGAAAGAACCATAGCTTTATCTGCTTTTAATAAGATTTAAATGATCATGTCTAGGGAAAGATTTATATATTATGTAATATAATTTTTACATATGTAACATATATTTTACAAAAATATGTTGGGAGAAATAAAATGAGTGAATATATTATTGAAACTAAAAATTTAACTAAAAAATTTGGAAAAAACCTAGCAGTAGACTCAATAAATATGAAAATAGAAAAAGGAAAAATATACGGACTTTTAGGAAAAAATGGAGCAGGAAAAACAACTACAATGTGTATGCTTTTAAATCTTTCAAATAGTAATTCTGGTGAAATTTTCCTTTTTGGTAAAAATGTTAAAAAGAGTTCAAACAAAATCTATTCAAGAATAGGATCCATAATAGAAACTCCAGGATTTTATGAAAATCTCACTGGTGAAGAAAATTTAAAAGCATTTTCTAAGTTAAGAGGAAACTATAATAAAAATAGCATTATAAACGCATTAAAAATAGTTTCATTATATGAAGAAAAAAATAAAAGATTTAAACATTATTCATTAGGAATGAAACAAAGGCTAGGAATAGCAGCAGCTTTAATTCATAACCCAGATATTTTGATATTAGATGAACCAGTAAACGGTTTAGATCCTATTGGAATTCTTGAAATTAGAAATTTATTAAGATCACTAATAGATGATTATAATTTGACAATATTAATTTCAAGTCATATATTAAGTGAAATAGAACAAATTGCTGATGTGATTGCTATTATGGATAATGGAAAATTAATTGAAGAAGTTAATAAAGAAGAACTTCATTTAAAAATAGGTAAATATGTTGATTTTGAAGTTTCCAATTTAGCTATAGCTAAAAAGATTTTAGAAGAAGAGGGACTTAGAGAAAATAGAGATTTTAAATCAATTCAAGATGAAAATAGCATTTATTTATTAAATAATTTTGAATTAAGATCTGATATTAACTCTCTTTTTGTAAAAAATGGTCTTAAAGTAAATAAAATAAATTTAATTGAGGAAAATTTAGAGGAATATTTCATTAACTTAGTTGGTGAAAATTCTATTTAATAAAAAAGGTGAAAAAATGTTTAATTTTATTGAAGTTGAATTTTTAAAGTTAAAACATTCAAAGATATTTTTATTAACATTGCTTGGAGCTATAGCTGTTCCATCAATGATGTTTTTGGGACTTTTATATCGTAAAGCTAATTATCCTGAAGATATAATAACTCTTCAATCTTTTTTATCTGAAATAAATTTCCTCTTCCTTGGATTATTTGTTGTAATGCTTTTTTGTTTAATTATAGGATATTTAATTACTCGTGAATATAATGAGCACACATTAAAATCAATACTGACTTTTTCAATTTCAAGAACTAAATATCTAGTTGGAAAATACTTAATGAGTTTTATTTGGATTTTAATTGTTACTTTAGTGGCATTTTTAGCTAGTATTGTTTTTGCTTTGATTGGAGGAGTAAGTGAGGTTTCTTTAAATATTATAATGAAAATGTTTTATCAATATATGCTTGGATCAGCTATTTTATTTTTATCAATGTCTCCATTTGTTTTTATTTCATTAATATTTAAAAACGTGGTTCCAACCGTAATTGGCGGATCATTTATTTTTATTTCTAATTCACTACTATTTGAACAAGAATTTGCTCCTCTTTCACCATGGTTATCTCCATATTTATTAGTATCTGGAAAAATAAGTGAATATAGCTATGGAACTACATTACCTATATTAATAATCATTGCAACACTCATAATAGGCTTTCTATTAAGTTGGATATATTTTAATAAAAAGGATATACCATTATAAAGAATTAGAGAATAATATAATAGAATTAAAGTTCTATTATTTTTACTTTTTTTGTTTTAATTGTCTTCGTAAAATTCTCATTAATCTGTAATTGTTTTTATTATCTTCAAATTTATGATTAATCCTATAGCAGTTACTTCTTGAATCACAATATATACACCATTTGTACAACCTCTAAATAAATTCATTCAACTTTGAAGATAATATTCCCTTCACTTTTGTAAAATGCACTTTTAATAAACTTGTTTGTTTTTTTTATTATCTAAGTTCCAAGTACTTAGCTCATTTTCAACATGTTCAGGATATTTTTTACTTATATCCCTCAAAACATTGCCAACAGATAGATAATCTTTTAATTGCCTCTTTTGGATGTTCTTTGAAATAGGTCTATTTGTCCATATTCTCAAACCTTCTGTTACTGCTCTTCTCTTATCGGGATTAGTATTCTCCAACCATTCATCAACGATTGGCAATGATTTCAAAGAGTCTGTATTTTTACAAAACTCATCAAAAGACTTTGCTAAGACTTTGAACTCTCCAATTATCATCTTTAGAGATTTCCCCTTTTTCATAAACCTCAAAATTTCTTTATCTTTAGATAAAATAACCAAATTGGAAAACATCATACATTCTTAGTTGATACCCATCTAACTATAAGCTAAGTATGATAATTCTTTTATAAAATCTTTATTATTAGATTTGAAATCAGCTAATACTCTTTTTTTATTAAAGAAAATTCATTTTCTAAGCTTTTAATATATTCATTCAATAAAATCACCAGACACTTTAAAAAATAATGATTGTTCAAATAAAGAATATTTTAATAATAATTATCTAATTTTTTTTGAACAATACTTGTTTCAAGTAATGTATTAATATATTGAACATACATACTTAATAAAGGAATATCAATTTATTATATGTAAGGCTCTGCTATAATAATACCCTCACAAATAATGTGTTAAAAATTGAAAGATACTATGAATCCTAAAATTCTTTACTCCATTTACATTAGTTTAAATATTATAATAATTATAGACATTATTCTAATATTGTATGAAATAATTTTTAATGTATCACCAAATATTGCATATAATATTCATGTATTTGATTTAATTGTATGTACTATATTACTCACTGAATTTTCTATAAAATTTTACATATCCAAATCAAAGAAAATATTCATAAAAAATAATTGGTTAGATCTAATTGCTTCAATACCCTTTGATTTAATATTACCTTCTATATTTAGCACTATTCGTTTCATAAGATTAATTAGATTATTAAAATTACTTCGTGTTGTAGTATTGTTTAAAAAATTTTTAAAAGACATTAACAAATTCTTAAAAAGAAGTCATTTAGACAGAATTTTAAGTGGAATAATGATTACCGTACTAATATTTACAGTACTATTATACTTATTTGGACCTAATTTTAATTTATTTGATAGTTTATACTTTGTTGTAGTGACAATAACAACAGTTGGATATGGAGATATTACTCCAATAACAGTCACTGAAAAAATCATTTCATTAATTTTAATTATTATGGGCATATTTATATTTAGTACAATTACTGGTGCTATTTCATCATATTTAACAGATAATTTCTTAGCTAAAGAAAATAATGAGTTAGAATCTGAACTTAATAATATTAAATCAGAATTAGAAAAGTCTAATAATGAACTTAGAGAATTAAAAAATGAGGTTGCTAAATTTAGTGAGTTAATCAAAAGATAAAAACATCCATCCAATATAACAAATAATTGCTGTTATTTCAATCAAAGAAATTCATTATTTTCAAGTTTATATATGGTATGCTTTATATAAAAAGAATAATTACTTTCTAAAAAATAAAATAACTAATTCTTAAAACTCAATAAAATTGACATTAAGTTTATATATCATAATAATTTATGTATTAAATACAATTGTTTTTATTATAGTTTTAGACAAAAAATATTTATATTAAATGTGACTAAAATAGTAATATGAGTAGAAATGCTTATATTAATAAAGATATCCCACTTTCTAAAATTCATGAAGTTAAAGCTGATTTAAAGCATTA
>NZ_LWMU01000096.1 GCF_001639275.1 Methanobrevibacter oralis | reverse complement strand
TAAGTTTCCAGGTATTGCCAACTTTAGTCCATTGACTAGTATCCCAACTATTATTTATTAAAGTTAAACCATTAGGAATCAACTCTTCAACAACCACACCATTAGCAACACTAGAACCTTTATTAGTTACAACAATAGTATAAGTAAGATTCTCACCAACATTAGCAATTGTTTTATCACTAATTTTGGTAACATTAAACTTAACATCAACAACCTCAAGAGTACCATTTCTAAGAACAATAGGCTTATTACCACGACCAGTATAATTACCAAAAACAGGATATAAACCCATATTAAGATTCACATAATAGTTAAGTTTTGCAAATCCTTCAATAGCTTCTGCACTACCAATATTAATACCATTAACAATGAAAGTTACATTTTTACCAGTAATGGTATTTGCCATGTCATCTGTAATAGTCGCCCATAGCTCAATAGTTTGCCCACGACTTATACGGACAGTTGTGTTATCTAAATAAGTTAAGTTAGCAACATAAACAATTTTATTGTTGTAGATTTCTTTACCTCCATTTGGTGTGACTACATTTGAGTTTTCCATTGTATTGTTTTTTAAGTAAATATTAGCGTTATTATATATTACTCCACCATTAATATTAGCTGAACTTCCAGTAAATTTATTATTAGTTACATTAACATTAGAACCATTAATATATATAGCTCCACCACTACCACTACTAGATGAATTAATGAAACTAGAAGCATTAATAATAGCACTATTAGTATTATTAGCACATATTGCTCCACCATGAGAATTAACACCCTTAGTAGAAGAATTCACAAAACTAGAACCATTAACATTAAGAGAACCCTTAGAATAGATAGCTCCACCACTAGAAAGATTACCAGTAGTAAATGAATTTTGGAAATTAGAATCACTAACACTAACACCGCCTAGCTCAGTACCTATAGCTCCACCAGGAGAATTCAAGTTGTTAGTAGAAGAATTTGTAAAATTAGAGCCAACAACACTAACATAACCCTCATAAACATATATAACTCCACCAGGAGAATTTTTACCTTCAGTGGAAGAATTAAGGAAACTAGAATTCTTAGCAATGACACTGCCTGCATAACAAGCTATAACTCCACCAGGAGAATTAATACCATTAGTATGGGAATTTATAAATGTTGAATTATTAATACTAGCATCATCAGTATATATAGCCCCACCGGAAGAAGAATCGCCATTAGTAAAAGAATTTAGGAAACTAGAACCATTAATAATAAAACCTATACTAGCAGCATATATAGCTCCACCACCAGAACCAGTACCATCAGTAGAAGAATTAATGAAATTAGAATCAATGACTTTAAAATTACCGCCAGAACTAAAAATAGCTCCACCAAAAGAACCAGTACCTTTAGTTGAAGAGTTTGTAAAATTAGAATCCTTAATAGTAACATTACTATTACCATTATGATGTATAGCTCCACCAAAAGAACCAGTACCATTAGTGGAAGAATTAACGAAATTTGAATCATCAACATTAACGACTGCACTTTGAACGAATATAGCTCCACCACTAGAACTATTGCCTTTAGTATAAGAATCAGTGAAGTTAGAACCTTTAACATTAAGGCTACCATAAGATATACATATAGCTCCACCACTAGAACTATTAGCTTTAGTATAAGAGTTTATAAAACTAGAATTACTAATAAGAGCATTGAGATTACCATCACTAGAACATATAGCTCCACCCTTAGAATTAACACCATTCGTATAAGAATTTAAGAATTTAGAATTTTTAACATTAAGACTGCCTACCTCAACATCTATAGCTCCACCATTAGAATTATCACCATTAGTTGAAGAGTTTATAAAACTAGAATCTGTAACATTAACAACTGCACTTTGAACGAATATAGCTCCACCACTTGAAAGTCCTCCAGTAGTTGAAGAGTTAGTAAAAGTGGAATCATCAACAACAATATTTCTATTATTAGTATAAGAAGGAGAACATATAACTCCACCATTACCCTTAGCTGAAGAATTAGTGAAAGTAGAACCATTAACAACAACATCAGCAGAATCCGTAAATATAACTCCACCATGACCATTAGCTGAAGAATTTACAAAATTAGAATCCTTAACATTAAGATGACTTGAAAAAATCCATATAGCTCCACCATCAGAATGATTACCACTAGTAGAAGAATTAGTGAAATTAGAATTAACAACATTAACAACACCAACTTCAATAAATATAGCTCCACCATTGGAGTTATCACCCTTAGTTGAAGAATTAATAAATTCAGAACCAGTAACATTAAAGTCATTAATAATACTTATAGCTCCACCAACAGAATACTTAGCATTAGTGGAAGAGTTAATAAAAGTACAGTTAGTAACATTACCAGAATAAGCAGATATGGATCCGCCAGCAGAACTTTCACCATTGGTGGATGAATTAATAAATCTGGAACCAATGATACTAATGGACTTACCAGAAAGTATAGCTCCACCACCAGAATTTTTACCCCTAGCTGAGGAGTTTGTGAAATTAGAATTTATAACACTAACAATACCAACATTACTACTTATGGCTCCACCACCTGAATTTACACCATTGGTGGAAGAGTTAGTGAAACTAGAATCGGCAACGCTAAGATTACCCTCTTTAATGTATATAGCTCC
Organism: Methanobrevibacter oralis; assembly: GCF_001639275.1. Taxonomy (NCBI): domain Archaea; kingdom Methanobacteriati; phylum Methanobacteriota; class Methanobacteria; order Methanobacteriales; family Methanobacteriaceae; genus Methanobrevibacter; species Methanobrevibacter oralis. The sequence goes on along the minus strand of NZ_LWMU01000096.1, from coordinate 3,879 downwards.
ACCACCAGACATAAAGCCAGTAGTAGAAGAATTTACAAAGCTAGATTCCTTAATAGTAACATTATTAGTACTACCGGCATGATATATTACCCCACCACTAGATTTAGAATAGGAGTTTACAAAGCTAGAGCCATTAATAATGACCTCAGTATTTGCAGCATATATGACTCCACCAGAAGAATCTGTACCTTTAGTATATGAATTTATAAAATTAGAGCTATTAACACTAAGACTGCCTTTATTGATATATATGGCTCCTCCTTTAGCACGATTACCATTAGTTGAAGATTTTGTAAAATTAGAATTATCAATGCTAACATTACCTGATTCAACCCATATAGCTCCACCAGGAGAAAATTTAGCAATAGTGGAAGAATTTAAAAAGCTAGAATCCTTAACAATAAGATCACTAACAGAATGTATGGTTCCTCCAGGAGAATACTTTCCTTTAGTTGAGGAATTTACGAAAGTACAATTTGTAACATTAGCAATAATGGCACTTATAGTCCCACCAAGAGAAAGATTACCTTTAGTGTAAGAGTTTACAAAGATAGAGTTGATAACAGTTAGATAAGGTGGATCATAAGAAATATCCCCACCCATATATATGGCTCCCCCATTAGCATTTTGATTATCAGTACTGGAGTTTAAAAAGCTAGAGCCATTAACAATAAGATTAATATTAGAGGATATGGCTCCACCATGACCAGTAGCTGAAGAATTCACAAAACTACAATTAACAACATATAAAGTATTAGATCCATAATAAGAATCAAAATTTATAGCTCCACCAGAACCAGTAGCTGAAGAGTTCACAAAACTACAATTAACAACATGAATATCCTGCCAACCACCAGTTATATATATAGCTCCACCATAACCCGATGAAGAATTAATAAAAGTACAATTTGTAACATTACCTACCCCCATATTTATAGCTCCACCATGACCAGTAGCTGAAGAAGTAATAAAAGTACAATTTGTAACAATACCTGCATTAAATATCTCTATAGCTCCACCATAACTAGATGAAGAATTAACAAAACGAGAATTAGAAACGTTACCTCCAAGCATATATATTGCTCCACCAGTATGAGATGTACCATTAGTTGAAGAATTTATAAAAGTACAATTTGTAACATTACCATTTTCAGTAATATATATAGCTCCACCATGAACACTATAATGATAATGATTACTAAAAGCCATGGCTGAAGAATTTATAAAAGTAGAATTAATAACATTACCTTTAATAATTTTGTTATTATTATGAGAATCATGTGTAACAAAACATATAGCTCCACCTCCACTAGCACCATAGGAATGAACATTATAATAAACTGAAGAGTTTATAAAAGTAGAATTAATAACAGTTCCATAAATATTAGTATTTTGACTACCACCAACTGCAATGAGAGCTATAGTTCCTTTATCATAAGAAGTATCACCAGTATATGAAGAATTCACAAAACGAGAATTAATAACAATACCAGTAATATTTTTCTCCTTATTACCACGACCCTCAATCGTTATAACCCCATCAGAAGAGTTTGTAAAATTAGAATTAATAACCTTAAGATTAACATTACCATTATCACTCTTTGAGATACCTATAACATTACTAGAGTTTACAAAACTAGAATCACTAACACTAACACTAGCATTACCCTTATCTGCAATATGATTAATATTAATACCACCGTTACAGGAAATAAAACTAGAATCACTAACACTAACACTAACATTACTACTAACATATTGAAGAATTATAGCAAATCTACAAGAAACAAAAATAGAATTACTAATATTAGTGATATCCGTATTATATAAATCTATTTTATTAGAAGAGTTTGTAAAATTAGAATTAACAACACTAAAATTACCTTTAGAATTAGAATATATGGCTCCACCACTGGCCACACCACCAAAATTACCAGCTGAAGAATTCGCAAAACTAGAATTAATAACCCTTAAATTATTAGATCCGAAATAAGCACTAAAACATATAGCTCCACCAGAACCAGTAGCTGAAGAATTCACAAAACTAGAATTAACAACACTAACATTAAAACTAATAACACTATAGTAATTACTATTAACATATATAGCTCCACCAGAACCAGTAGCTGAAGAATTCACAAAGCTAGAATTAACAATACTAACATATTTAATATTAACATTAGGATAACCAAAAGGAGAAACCTCTATAGCTCCACCAGAAGAACCAGAACCATTAGTAGAAGAATTAACAAAACTAGAATTAACAACAATAATACTACATGCAACATTATTAGTATGGATGGATATGGCTCCACCAGAACTAGTAGCTGAAGAATTCACAAAACTAGAATTAACAACACTAACATTAAAAGCAGATATGGCTCCACCAGAACCAGTAGCTAAAGAATTCACAAAACTAGAATTAACAACACTAACATTAGAAGCAGATATGGCTCCACCAGAACCAGTAGCTAAAGAATTCACAAAACTAGAATTAACAACACTAACATTAGAAGCACATATAGCTCCACCAGAACCAATAGCTGAAGAATTCACAAAACTAGAATTAACAACACTAACATTAGAAGCATATATGGCTCCACCATGATGCAAAGTATCATTAGTTGAAGAATTCACAAAAGTACAATTTATAAATTTAAGATTATTATTCAACTCAATTGCACTAACTGCACCACCAACACCACTAGTTGTTTTACCATTAATTAGAATTAAATTAATAAAAGAGACATTCTGTCTATCTGTAACCTTGAATATACCGCTTATTTTTTTTGCATCTAAAGTAGATTTTTTATTAGGATTACTAACACTACCACCATGAATTCTAAGATCCTTATCAATCGTGATTGCATTACCATTACTAACATAGGTAGTATTATCTAAATAAATATCATCACCACTAGTAGCAGTGTCAATTTTATCTTGAACATCACTAAAACTACTATCAGCAGAAACATTAGCTATACTTATATATATTATAAGTATAAGTAAAGTTAAGATTATTAGTTTACGATTTATTTTAATCATTTATTAATATACCTCACATTTAATTTTTTTTAAATTAATTCATAAGATCGAAAATACATTTATTATAAACCAAAAATAATCATATTATCAACAAAAAAATATTTTTATTAATAGATAAATCAACCCTATTTAAACTTATATTAACAGAAAAAACATTTAAATTACTTAAAAAAAATTTAATTTTATTTAAAATAATACAAACATTTAAATGTTTACAATAAGTTAAGCTAATAAAAGCTCTAAAATTTATATTTAAAGCATTATGAATTGCATTAGCTATATTTCCACATACTTTTAGGGTAGACATTAACATTAATGTTTTTTCCCCCCCCCCATAATATATATTGCAGGGTTATAATTTGGTAAAAAGTAAAATGGGTTTTTATTAAAAAGAATTTTATTAACTTTTATATTATAAATAGCTAAAGCAGAATTTGTTTTATAATAAAAAGTATTTTGAACATTGGTTAATGTGATATTATTAAATATTTTTCCACTAAAATCCTTATTTTTAGTGTTTTTAGTAGTTTTATTAAAAATATTACTATAAATTAACTCTTTATATCTATTAAAAGCAGAATTGTCTTTAAATAGCATATCTATTAAAATTATCACTGTTAAAGTATATTTTTTTAATAAAAATATTTTAAACCACATTAATATTATTGTTGTAACTTCATAGTATAAATAAATTATCCCTTTCTATAGGGACTGTCAATTTGTTAGGTCTTGATTTCGGTTTTCGATCCAACCATTTTTTCTTGACATAATATAAGCAAACATGCCTTCAGGAGTTCTATAAATTCTTTTTGTGTGTTTATCTAATGTATTTCC
>NZ_LWMU01000095.1 GCF_001639275.1 Methanobrevibacter oralis | reverse complement strand
AACATAGTCTGATTAATAGTATCATCTTTTAAAACCATAAATAAAACAACCATAAATATTAATATTTATAATAAAAGATTGTACTTCATAGTATATAAAATTAAAGGAAAAAAATAAGCGAAAAAAATTTTAAAAATTAATGAGAGTCATGTCCCATCCTGACCATTAAAAAAAAGAGGGTGTAAAAACAGGACATTACAGACTAAATTAGTGCCACAATCTTTTGGCACGATATATATGCACAAAATGAATATAGAAAGCGTAATATATGTAATGAAAAGAAGATTCAGCGGAGGAAACTATAGTAGAAGCACAACACTTCAAAATAAAGAAAGAAAACTCAAAAATGTATTATATAACATTTACAGAGCAATACAAATATTATAAAGGAGGGTTTCTACAAGGTTATTTTTTAATAGTAATGGTATTTTTGATTTTAGATTTAGAATAAATTGAATAAATTTTATACTTACCAAGTTTTAAATTTTTTAATTTTAATATAGCTATTCCTTTTGAATTAGTTTTGATTTTATATGTTTTATGATTAATTTTAAATGTAATTTTTTTATTTTTAACAATTTTACCTTTTGAATTAACTAATTTAGCTGTGAATTTAATTTTTTTAGTTTTTTTAACAAAAAGATTTTTAGTAATTAAAACTGGTTTTATAGTTATTTTATTAACCACTTTAAAACCTTTATAAACAGATGTAATCGTGTATTTACTAGTTTTAAGTTTTATTTTTAATGTTGCATATCCTTTTTTATCTGTTTTAATCTTATAAGTTTTTGAATTAATTTTAAAAGTAATGCTAACTCCAGAACCAAGAACTTTTCCATTATCACCATATGCTCTTACCTTATAAATTGTTTTAGATCCAAAATAATTTGCTACATTTTTATTTTCTTTTAATCTTGGGATAATTTTAAGAATTTTTGATATCTTTTCGCCAGTTTGCGGATTAATAGACTTAATTATATAATTACCTCTAACTAATTTTATTTTTAAAATTCCAACACCTTTAGAATCTGTTTTAACATGATATTTTTTATTATTTATAATAAATGATACTTTTTTATTTGTTAATAACTTACCTTTAGAATCTAAAAATGTTGCTTTGTAGTCATAAGCACTATTATATCCTCTTGATAAATCATTAGCTTTAATAGTAGATAGTACTTTTATTATTGATTTACTATTTGAGGATAAATAATCACCTTTACCCTGAAAATAAGCAGTTAATTCATGTAATCCTACATTTAAATCTAAATTAAACTTAACTATACCATATTTATTTGTTTTAAGTGTTTTTTTATTAATTGATATTAAAGCATCAGCTATTGGATTAGTATAATAATCCTTTAAAATAAGAGTTAAAACACCACTTTTATAATAAACAGTTAAATTAGATCTGCTTAAAGTAGTTGGAATAAATTTAATATTATTTATACTAATTGATTTTTCTTTTTTAAAAGAGTTATATCCTGAATTAATATATCTTGCTGAAATTAATCTATCACCTTTAGTCATAAATACATGATTAAGACTAGCCTTACCATTTTTAATAGGAACAGTGTATTTTAAATCATCTAATAAAAATACTACATTGCCTGCTTGAACAATACATCCAAATTCATTATAAACATCAGCTATTAAATTTAATTTATTATGATTTTGATAAATATTTAAGTTTAATGTTGTATTAATTTCATTTAATATTGTAAATACCTTAATACAAGCTACTTGAGAATTATAAGTATGATTTAGATATTTATGTTTAAAATTATATAAATTAATCCATTTTTTGCCATCATAACTAAAAAATGACTTGTCATTTGGATACAATAACTTATTAGATAAAACTTTTTCTGAAATTGGAAAAGCCACATTTGAAGCTTTAATTTTAAAGATAACTTCAAAAGTATCCCCTAATCTAATTGGTATATATGAACCTAAATCAATCGTATAATAACCTGCAGTTGAAGTTCCTTTTTTAGTGAGTTTTAATTTATTATTTACATTAATAAACAATTCCCAACTACATTTTTTCTCAAAATAAGTTGAAACAGCACTTAAAAATTCATTATCTGTTGAATTGAAAATATTTTTATAGTAAATTGTATTTTTATTAGTAAATAAATAATCAGTTTTACCAACAATATCATATTGATAATTTTTATCATATTTTACAGTATCATTTAGAATAAAAGTGTATGATGCCTCATTTTGACCAACTTGAGCAAATTTAGTATCATAATATGAAACATAAAAATATCCCCTATTACCTGAAGAATTACCCCAACTATTCTTAACTATCCAAGCACCATTGCCTTTTGGTGTTTTTTTAAAATTATTTTTAGGATAATTATCATCCCAACCAACAATACATACTGCATGATTACATCTATCATTCCCATCATAATAATAATTTAAATCATCCTTTAAATAAGAAGGAAAGTGATACATTTTAGTGGAAACAGCACCATATTTTAAAATTGCTTCTTTAATAGCTTTATTATCTGTAAAATTATTTCTCTTTAAAAAAACAATGTTTTGAATATGAAACAAAGAATTTAATACTGGTGATAATACACTTTTAACATCAAATGGGTTTTCATATTCATTAATAGGACCTAACCAACTTACAAGATATCCAATAGCCATATCATCAAAACCACCTTCATTAGTTTTCATCTTCCATCCATAATCAGAATATAATTCCATTAGATTTTTCATATTTTCTTCGGATAAATCATATCTGTCTCCAGTTGCTTTTAGAATACATGATTCTAAAGCAGCTAATGAAGCAAAAGCCCAGCAATTAAAACTGTCTTTTTGATCTTTAACTGAAGTTATTAAATTTTTATCAATTAAACTATAATAACTTGGTATAAATCCACTAAATATAGAATTACTATAAATAAGAGTATAATTATTATTACCTATAAACAAACTAGGAATACTACTCTCCCATTCATCATTATATTTTAAAGCTTTATTATTAATATATCTTAAGTTACTAATCTTTTTAACTGGATTTAATAACAGATAAAGTGCTCCAGCAAATTTTGATGCTTTATTATTTATAAATGAAATGTTATTTAAGTTTAGTGATGATGAATTGTCTATAAATAATGCTCCACCATTTAAAGCAGAATTATTATTTAAAATTGAATTATTTAACGAAAATGAAGAATATAAATGATAAATCGCACCTCCATACTTTGCATAGTTATTATAACCTTTAAAATTAATTATTGTAATATTAGAATTTAAAGAACAAATTGCTCCTCCAAAATTTGAAAAACAACTATTGATGTTTAATTTATTTGCATTTAACCTAGAATTTATAAGATAAATTGCTCCACCAGAATCATTAATTGATGAATCATTAAAAAAGGTAGAATTTATAATATCCATCTCACTATTTTCACATGCAATAGCACCACCATAACGAGTAGCTTGACCATTATTAAATATTGAATTTATAATCTTTAATTTGACTTTATTATATGCATATATAACTCCACCATACCTATAAGCATTATTTGAAATAAAAATTGAGTTTATAATATTTACTGTTGCATAATTATTCGCATTAATAGCTCCTCCAAAAGTTGCAGTGTTATTTATAAAAGTACAGTTAATTAAATTGCATGTAGAGTGAAATGAAGTAGTTTTAATAATATTTTCATCAAAATTATTAGTAAAAATACAATTAGATGCATTTAAAAGTTCATTATTTTCAAAAATAGAATTAATAGAAGATACATTGCCTAAAATTAAAATTCCTTGATTTTTAATAGAAGAATTAATTAAATTAGCCTTATTAATCTTAAAAATAGTATCAATGCAAATATCAATATTTCCTTTAAATAATCTAACACTTTTAAATAAAAATTCCTTATCATTAATATTTGCATATAAATTATTCGAATAAGAAAATCTTAACTCTAAAAAATTATTTTTAAAAATATTTGAATATATGCAACTTACATTATCAAAAAATAACTCACAATCATTATAAATTCTAAAATTACAATTATTCAAAGAAGTATTATGAAAGTATAACTTTCCAGTACTTTTAATTTTAAAATCAACACCATTTAATGATAAATTTTTAAAAGACAAAGAAGCATTATCTACAATATCAAATTTACAATCATTAGAATTAATACTAGTTTTGTTTTGTGATTGACCATAAATTAAATGAGAATCATTAATTTTTATATAAGTAAAATTTAAATCATAATCTCCATCATCTAAACTAACAATTGAATTATCTTTAATATCTTCATAGGAAATATTACTGTTAATCTTTGTTAAATTATCACTAGCACAACTTACTGGAATAATAATGAAAAAAAGCAGAAATATTGTTAATAAAAATATTTTCTTTATTTTTATCAAAGTTTATTCCCTCCAATTTAAACTTGAATATTTATGTAATTATTTTTATAAAATTAATAACTTATATAATTTTAAAAATTAAAACAGTATTTTGAACTGAGTTAAATTTTAGATGAAGTTATAGATGTGGGTTTTTTTTAAAAAAAATGAAAATAAGGAAGTTAATTCCTTATCTTTTAATTTTTATTGTGTTTTTAATTTTTGATACACCATATGCTGTATAAATTCTATATTTTCCTATTTTTAGGCGTTTTATTTTTAGTGTAGCTATTCCTTTTTTGTTTGTTAGTTTTTTGTATTTTTTTCCTTTGAATTTGAATGTTATTTTCTTTTTGGCTTGTGGTTTTCCTTTTGAGTTTACGAGTTTTACTTTGAATTTAATTGTTTTTGTTTTTTTCTTAACAATATTTTTTGCTATTAATAGTGGTTTGACGATTATTGTGTTTTTTACTTTAAATTTACCATATTGAGTGGTTATAGTGTATGTTTTTGGTTTTTGTTTGATTTTTAGATAAACCCATCCATTTTTACTTGTTTTTTTAGTGTATGTTTTCCCAGCTATTGTGAATTTAACTGTTTTTCCAGCACCAACTGACTCACCATTGATTTTTATTATTCTTACTTTAAAAGTTCCTCCTAAATAAAATGCTTTTAAATCTTTATTTTGAGTTATTGGAGATTTTAAAATTTTTAAAGTAGTTTTAATAAGAATAGGCATGAAAAATCCTTCTTCTGAAGTTTCTTCAAGACAACTAGCAAAAATATCATAATTACCTGCTTTTTGTTTAATAGGTAATTTAATATAGCCATTAGCATCAGTAGTTTTATAATAATAAGCATTAAATTCACCATCTTTAAAAATAGATATTCCAACATGCTTATTAATTAGTGGAGTACCCCTATGATATACTAATCTTAAAATATATTGAGTTCCATCATTTTGAAACATTAAAATATTTTTTGCCTTTAAATATGTTCCCTTAGTAGATATATCTAAATAATGAGTTATAACTTTACCTTTACTATTTGTATATTTCATAATAATCATATGATTGCCAAAAGCTAAATTTTTTAATACAATACCTTCATTTAATTTACCACTAGCAATTTTCGTACCATTTTCATAGTAATAATCAACATCATAATTTTCATAACTATAAATTAACTTAGATACTTTAACATTAGGATTAGATATATCACGAAATATATAAAATATAGATTTATTTACATTATCATCATCAATAATAAAAGCTTCTCTATCTATTAAATCAAAATTATTATTATCAAAAAAAATACAATTTTCTATTTTTACACAATTGATGAGATTAGATGCAATAATATAGCTCATACCAAAATTATTTAAAAATGTATTAAACTCTATTTCACAATAACAATCTTCAATGGAAATAAGATTATGTCTAGCATGATTACCTATAAAAGTATTTCCACTTAATTTACCATTATTACCTTTCCACATTATAGTTTCACTATCAAAATTTCGTTCAAAGATGTTATTAGATAATGTGCCGTTATTACCTTTCCAATATACAGCACTACCATAACAAGCATGATTATTAGTGAATTTACATTTATTTACATATCCATTATGGCCTATCCATAAAATAGCACCTCCTTGAGAAGTATCAGATTCCCAACCATCACCATAATAAGGATCATATGGATTTGCATTAATGAATTTTATTTCATTTAATTTAACATTTGATCCAGTGATGGTGAATATTCTGGTTGATGATTTTCCGTCAATTTTGTGATTTTTCCCATTTATAGTTAATGCTTTGTTAATGAGTATTTCAGAATCGCCTTTTTTGTATGCATAGTCTTTATTCAAGGTTATTGTATCACCTGGTTTTGCATTGTTAATTAATTTTTGCAAATCCTTGAATGTTCCAGGTTTAGTATTTCTTAAAATTTCTTCATTCGAATCAACACCAATAGTATCATCTACTTCTTCAACAGCCAATACACTATTTTCATCAGCTGAAACAATTTCAGAAGTCATGTTATCTGCTGCTGAAACAACAGAAATAGACAATACCATTAAAAACAGAAATACAAGTATTATCTTATTTAATTTTTTAATCATATTAATTTCCTCCTTAATTATATTTAATTAAATAAAATTTAAGTTAAACATCAATAAGGAATTAATTATTAATTTATATAAAGCCATATAAATAATTAATTACGGGACTGTCAATTTGTTAGGACTTTTTTTTGGTTTTCTATCCAACCATTTTTTCTTGCCATGATGTAGTTAAATATTCCTTCTGGTGTTCTATAAATTCTTTTTGTGTGTTTATCTAGTGTATTTCC
>NZ_LWMU01000094.1 GCF_001639275.1 Methanobrevibacter oralis | reverse complement strand
ATTATCAATGCACAATCAATAAATGAAGCACAAAAAAAGAAATCAACTATTTTATTTAGAATCCAACATTCCACAAGTTATTCAAGATTTAGCTTCAAAATTAATAATCCCAGAATTCAAAAAAATCACAAATCACCTGAATGATTCAAAAATACCAATAACCTCAAATAAAATAGAAAACTGCTTCCTAAAAAACTTCCCCAAACATATCAAAAAATTATTCAAATCGAAAAAAGGAATTTTAAAAAGGTTTGACTTAAAAATAATGTATTAGAACAAAGACAACGCAATTTTCTAAAAATCACCCAAGTTTTTGAAAGTGCCATTTTTTAATAATAACTTTTTAATATAATTACTAATAGAAATATCTATGATTAATTTTTGAGGATTTTACGATGATTCCAGGAATGAATAAAAAACAGATGAAACAAATGGAAAGACAAATGAAAAAGATGGGAATGAATATGAAGGACCTTGACGGTGTTCGTGAGGTTATTATTCGTTTTGATGATAAAGAATTAATCATTGATGAACCTGAAGTTAGTCTTATGAATGTAATGGGTCAAGAAAACTACCAAATCAGCGGAAAAACTCGTGAAGTAGAAATCGAATATGAAGTTGAAATTCCTGAGGAAGATGTTGAAATGGTAGCTAACCAAGCTAAGGTTTCTCTTGATGAAGCAAGAAATGCTCTTAAGGAATGTAAGGGTGATCTTGCTGAAGCAATTATGAAACTAAACTTGTAGATAAAATGACTTTAATAGTACATATTTCTGATTTACATATAAGTAAAGTAAATTTTGATGAAGATTTATTTATGATGGCTGTTGATGAAATAAATCATCTTAGTCCAGAAATGATTATTTTAACTGGTGATATTACAGATAATGGTTATTATAAAGAATATCTTCAAGCTTCTAAATTATTACCTTTTTTTGAAGCTCCATTATTTGCAGTACCAGGGAATCATGATGCTCGTAATTTAGGGTATAGGACTTTTGAAGAGTTAATTGGTGAGAGAAGTTGGAAATTGACTAAGGATGATAATTTTACGGTTATAGGTATTGATAGTAGTTCTCCTGATGAAAATGGTGGGCAAATTGGTATTCCTCAGCACATGTGGTTAGAACATCAGTTAGATGATTGTGTTATTAATAATAATTTTAGTGTTGTAGCACTCCATCATCATGTTGTTTCTATTCCAGATACTGGTCGTGAACGTAATGTTTTATCTGATGCAGGAGAAGTTTTAAAAACATTAACTACTCATGAAGTTGATCTAGTTTTATCTGGCCATAAACATGTTCCTAATATTTGGAAAATAAATAATACCATTATAGCTAATGCAGGATCTCTTTGTTCTGAAAAGTTAAGAGGTAAAAATCAGAATTCTTATAATGTTTATAATATTTCAGATAAATCTATTGAAATTTATTTGCATAATGTTGGTGGAGAACGACTTTTATTCGATGAATTTTTAAGAAATTCAATATAATATTAATTTTTAATAGCTAAAATCATAAATTTAGCTTTATTTATAGTAAGACGTTTCTAAGAAAAAAACAAAAATAATAAGATTTAGTTCAAGACTTGTAATACGAAAGCTAAACCATTATCTAAGAAGAAAATAACTTTTAAAGTTAAACATACAAAGCCATTACTAATAAAAAAGGAGTAGCTACAATTAATATTAAGTAGGTAAATACAGTATTTACACTAAAAAACACCATAAATATTATGATTTTCCTTAGTTTTATTTTTTTAAATTTCACTAAATTAATTTATTTTTAAAGTGCTTAAAAAAACTATATTTAAATATTTGATTATATTAAATATATAAATGATTAAACTAATAACTATTTAATTAAATTTATTTTAAGGTGATATTGTGAAGGTAGTCGTCGATGCATCAAATGTTGCTCATCATGTTAAAAATGAAAATTCAGAGCCTCAAATAACTAATATTTTGGCTGCTGTTAAAGCATTAGAGGAAAGTGGAGACGAATTTGTAATTATAGCAGATGCATCTCTCCGTCATGATATTGATGATAAAGTAAAATTTGAAAAATTATTAGAAAGTGATAATGTTGAAGAAGTTCCAGCAGGTAATGATGCAGACCATTTTATTTTAGATATAGCTACTCGTGAAAAAGCCAAAATTTTATCTAATGATAAATTTAGGGATTATGCTGCTGAATTTAGAAATGTTTCTTCAATGCGAATTCCATTTACAATTAGTGAAAATAGACTTACATTTGGAAGGCCGAAAAAACCTAAAAAAGATAAGAATATTTTACAACATGTCTGTGATGAGATTATTAAAGAGTTAAAATTCAAAAGATGGGAAATTTACGAGGGTAAAGAAGGTTTAGAAATCTCTCCATTGAATATTGCTAAACAAGCTATTATTCGTATTGATAATGAAAGTGGAGCTGAATCTACTATTGAAAATATCTTTTCTAAAATCCCCATGTTTAATAAAATTGTAGATATGGTTGATGATGTTGAAATAGCTGCTCCTTATGTAATTTTTGTATTGGTTCATCCTAAAGATTATAAATTAGCTGTTAAAAATGCAGGAAATATATCTGTTACTGTTGCAGATAGATTAAGTCTTGAAAAGAAACCGTTAATTGCTGTTCGTAATGATTTATTCACTAAACCAGGTAATTTTGAGCTAAATATTCTACTTGCAGATGAAGTAACTGAAACTGCACCGTACAACATATTAGTTCGTGTAAGTACTGATGATGAAATATTTATTAAGAAAAATTCAAGAAATATAGCTAGTACAATAGCTGGAAGATTAGGATCTTGGAAATTTCCATTTGTATCAGTTAAACCAGATATGCTTTTAGAAAAACCTGGCGAATTTGAAATTGAGCTGGAGAAGGGAGGACAATTCGATGGTTAATTTTTTAACTAAATCGATTATTAAATTAACGACAAAATTAGATCCTATTTCTGTTGGTACAAAGTTTTTTCCAACTAATCCTATTGAAACAGAGTATGTGGAATTATTTAATTATACTCAAACTATTCTTTTTGAACTTCAAAAGGCAGAAATCACATCTAGTACTATTTTAGAAAACCTTATTCGGGATATTGGTGCTGAAAACATTCCTCAGGTTTATGATTTTCAAGAATTAAAAGCTGCTGAAAATAAGATTGAAGAATATGCATTGGTAAGTAATATTATTATGGGTAGCGATCGTTATTTTTATATCGAGCTTCCTCATCCATCTAATTTAATTAATATCTTTGTTAAAATCATTGAAAATGAAAAAGGTAGTATAGTTGAAAAGACATCAACAGAATTAGTTGCAAGAATGTTAAGTAAAAACGATGCAATAAGAGTAGCTATTGAACTTATTGGAATTGGATTATCAGAAGGAGTTCCAATTGTATCTGCTGTTGGAATGACTGGTGCAGCATCAATTGAAAGAGCAATTCACTATACTCAACGTATTGGAAACTTTCCAGGTATAGCATTTACAAAGCTTGGAGGAGAATATGCTTTGGTCTTTGATGAGGAGTTCAGATTAAGAGAATCAAGGCCAAATAATTTTGAAAATTACTTATTCATTGATTTAATTGGTTCGACTGACTTTATTAATAAATATGGTAGAAGTGAGCTAGTTGATCTCATGACAGGAATTAAAAACTTCATTGAAACAGAATGTAATGGTGAACTTGAAGGATACAGAGAAGGGGGAGATGATTTTATTGCTCGTTTCCCATCTAAAGACTTAGCTATTAGGGCAGGACTAGATTCTGCATGGTTTGCACTAAATAACGGTGCTAAAATTAGAGCTGGTGTTGGAAGAAGTAGGCGTGAAGCAGGTGAAAGAGCTCAACTTGTAGATGATATAGATGCCCTATCACCATTGTCTTTAGTTGTATTTGAACTAGCTAATGGACTTTATGCTTATAATATTCCATCAGAGTTTTCAAGAACATTGATTAATCTAATTGAAAACGAAAAAGCGAAACTAATTGGGATATTTGTATTTGTATTTATATTTGCATATCTTTTATCAATTGTTGGATTAGGTATGTTTTCATTTGTAGGTGTAATTTTAGCCTTAATATATGCTTTTATAGCTTAAAAAATTAAAAAGAGAGTAATATGAGACGTAAAAACGACGGTAAAATTGTTTTAATTCTGATTTTTGTATTAGTCGCATTTATTGTTGGTGCAGGAATTGGAGTAACTATGGGTCTTGATGGTGGAAATAATGATAAAAATGAAACCCATATTAAAAATGTAACTGTTGAAATGACAACTAATTTAAATGAAACAGATGATGCTGTTTATTACGATAAAGAAATTGATGGTGTTGATTTTAATAATAAAGAAGAAGTAGCTAATCTTTTAAATAATTCAAATCAAACTCAATAAGTTAATTTTTTGTGATTTTTATGGATTTTATTAAAGATATTGTTGGTGGATTTTCTGTAATTGAAAATCTTAAAGTATCTGGGGATCGTGAAGGTAAATATGGAGTTACAATTATTGTTTCACCTAATAGTTCAGCTTCAGCTGTGTTTACTTCAAATAAAGTAGTTGCAGCTCCAGTTACATATACTAAAAATGTTTTAAAAAAAGGTATAATTTCAGCTATTTTTGTAAATAGTGGAAATGCAAATTGTTTTACAGGTAAACAAGGAATTTTAGATTGTGAAAAATTAGTTGAACTTGTATCAAAAGACTTAAAAATACCTAAAGATGAAATAGCTATTTCTTCAACTGGAGTTATTGGTAGAACACTGCCAGTAGACATTATATCAGAAGTTGCTTATAAATCAATTTCTAAATTAGGTTCTAAAGCAGAAAATTCACTAGCTGCAGCAAAAGCAATAATGACAACTGATACTTTTCCAAAAGAAGCAGCAGTTGAAGTAACATTAATGAATGGACAAAAAGTAAAAATCGCAGGAATTGCAAAAGGCAGTGGCATGATTGCTCCAAATATGGGTACAATGTTATCTTTCATTGTAACTGATGCAAATTTACCTTCTGCCTTAATTAATAAGGCTTTAAAAATTGCTGCAGATATTAGTTTTAACATGGTCGTTGTTGATGGTGATGAAAGTACAAATGACACCTGTTTAATGTTAGCTAATGGAGCATCAGGAATTGATGCATTTACTAATGATGAAATAGATTCAAATTTCCAAGAAGCTCTTAATTATTTATGTATAAGATTAGCTAGAAAAATGGCTCGTGATGGAGAAGGAGCTACTAAATTCATAGAAGCTAATGTTAAAGGGGCGTTAACTAATAATGATGCAAGAATTGCAGCTAAATCTATTATATCATCATCCCTTTTCAAATCAGCAGTATTTGGAGGAGATCCAAATTGGGGAAGAATAGTCTCAGCAATCGGTTATTCTGGTGCAGAATTAAATCCAAATATTGTAACTATTGCAATTGCTGATGAGGAAGATGATGTTGAGCTTGTAAGAAATGGTGAAATTTTAGCTTTTGATAATACAACCTATCTTAAAAGAGCAGAAAAAATTATGCAGTCTAAAAAGGTTATTATTAATATTGATATTAATTTGGGCGATTTTGAAGCTACTGCATGGGGTTGTGATTTAACTTATGATTATGTTAAAATAAATGCTGAGTATACAACATAATAAAAAGCTTTAAATATTTCAAAAATCAAATATCTTTCTGTTATTTATAATTCTAATTTTTTATTATTAAGTTATGGAGGGAAGATCATGGCAAAAATTAAAGGAACTAACAGAAGAACCAGACAAAAAAGAAGTTACACTAAACCTGGTAGTAAAAGAGGAAGAGGAGTTAAACAAACTTGGAAAAAATAATCCTCTTTAAATTTTCTTTTTTTAAGAACTTAAAAGCAATTTAAGTTCAAAACTTTTATTAAAATAATTTTTTATAAGTGTTTTGTTTTGATATTTAAATTTTCGGCACTTTCAAAAACTTAAGTGATTTGAATTTTTCTTAAATTTTCGTGCTGAGATTTTTTCTCTTTTTATTTTTCTTTGTTTTTAATTTAAAAGTAGTAAATTTAATATATTAGGTGAAGCTAATATATTAATTTGTCTAATTCAAATATAAAAGTTTCAAATAATTATTATGTCTGATAAACAATTTAAATTTTCCGATTTTATTCTGGAGTTTTCTCGATTTCGCACTAATGAGGATAAAACTCGTATTGGATGTCAATCTATTGGTGATTCGTTGTTTGTTTCTACAAGAAAAGGTGAAAAGTATTTTAAATCATTAAATGTTGTTTGTCCTGAGTGTAACTCTCATGATGTTGTTAAAAATGGAACTTATTCTAGAAAATTGATTTTTTTAATAAATGGGGAACAAAATTGTATTGTACAAAAATATAAATGCATATAAATGTGGTCATGTTATTTATACTGATTTATCCAGTATTGTTAATGGAAATGCCAATATTACTATTCCGGTAATTAAACATGTAGAGTATTTGTACAGTTATTTTAGTGGAAGTCTCCATAAAATTCGTAAATCATTAAAAAAAATAGCATAACATTGAAATCTCTCATCAAAGTATAGAAAACATCATATTTTTAAATCTAATCATAAAATTGAGCATAAAAAATTGGACTTTTTCCGGATATTTACTTGTTTGACAGTCTTATGGGTTAAACAAAAAGATGAATGGAAGTACCTTTTAGCTTTATTCGACCTAGAATTAAATACAATAGTTTCCAGAGAATTGACCGATTCAGAGACAATAGACAACATATACAACTTCTTAAATCAATCACTCCGCAATCAAAATA
>NZ_LWMU01000093.1 GCF_001639275.1 Methanobrevibacter oralis | reverse complement strand
GGAAATACAATGCCCAAAGCACACAAAAAGAAATTCAGAACATTAGAAGGAATATTCAATCAAATAATGCACCAAAAAGATGGCTGGATCGAAAAACGAAAACAAGAGCTAACAAATTGACAGTCCCTTCGCATTGATTTTGAAAAGCTTTTTAAACTAGAAACATTAAAATAATAATGTTACGGAATTTTTTTATAATTTAAATTTTGAAGGGAGATATTTAATGACTTGTAGTATATTAGTCGGTGGAGCCTGGGGAGATGAAGGTAAGGGAAAATGTATTACTTACCTATGTAATAATGATAATCCTGATATTATAGCTCGTGCTGGTGTCGGTCCAAATGCTGGCCATTCTGTTGAGTTTAATGGAGAAAAATATGGTTTAAGACTCACTCCATCTGGTTTTGTAAATACAGAATCTAAGCTCATGATTGGTGCAGGAGTTTTAGTAAATAAAGATGTTTTATTTAAAGAATTTGAAGATTTGAAAAAATACAATGTAAAAGAACGTACATTAATTGATTCAAGATGTGCAATTATTTCTGAAGAACACATGGCTAGAGACAAAGCTTCTAAACATTTGGCTGAAAAAATAGGGAGTACTGGCTCTGGTTGTGGACCAGCTAACTCTGATAGGGTTTTAAGAACCATAAAATTAGCAAAAGACATTCCAGAACTTGAAGAGTATATTACTGATGTAGCGTTAGCAACTAACGAAGCAATTGATGATGGAAAAGATGTATTTATCGAAGGTTCTCAAGGATTTGCATTATCTCTCTATTATGGAACATATCCTTTTGTAACTAGTAAAGACACTACTGCAAGTACGTTTGCTGCTGATGTAGGTGTAGGTCCAACTAAAGTTGATGAAGTAATTAATGTATTTAAAGCTTATATTACTCGTGTTGGAGAAGGACCATTCCCAACCGAAATGCCACAAGAAGAAGCGGAAAATAAAGGGCTTGAAGAATATGGTGTTGTAACTGGACGTAAAAGACGTGTAGGTTACTTTGACATGGAATTAGCTAATGAGTCCTGTATGATTAATGGTGCAACACAAATTGCACTAACTTGTGTTGATAGATTATATCCAGATTGTGCAAGAACTCAAAACTACAGTGACTTATCTGCTGAAACTAAATCATTTATTAATGATATTGAAACAGCTACTGGTGTTCCAGTAACTATTATTTCAACAGGTCCAGATTTAAAAGACACAATAGATTTAAGAAAAGAATTGTTATAACAAAGTTCATAGATCATTATGGACTTTATTTTATTCAAATTTTAGCACTATTTTAGATATACCTGTTTTGGAAAAATAGGAACTTCCTGATTTCTTTTAAATTTTGAATTAAATTAATAAGATCTTCTGAAGTTTTTAAAGTTTTATTAAGATTTTTTAATTTAAAATCATCGTTATAATCTGCAAAATTTCTATATTTCCTTAAAGTTTGCAAATATTCTCCTAATATATTTTCTTTTTCATATATTGAATTTAATAGTCTATTGATTAAAAATTGGTGTGAATCTTTAGATGGAATAATGATTTTATGAGTATTTTCATAATATTTTTTTGTTAAACCAAAGCAGGCATAATAGAAGCGTCCAACAGCAGAGCGTTGATATTCTTCATTGTTAGAGAAGTTCTTTAAATGAATACCAACATCATAAAATTTTTTCCAATCAAAATCGCTCATAATTCACCACAAATCCACTGAGAGTAATCTTTTAATTTTTTCATTTGAAACTTTTAAATTTCTAAAATCTTTTTTTAGTTGTTTTAATAAATTCCAGTCCTTATCAAATGAAGATGTACTATGAACATAGATAACTAATTGATTTAAGCTTTCAAATTCAGGGTCTGGAACAAATTCTAAGGAATATGTGCAATTTGGAAAAATTTTGTTAAGTAACGGTTTTATTTTTTGAATTAATTCAATTAAATCATTATTTTCTAATATAAATTTATAAATATCTAATGGGTTAATTAGATTATATTCGTCTGCAAGAGTTAATTGAAATTTTTTTGTAAATGAATCTAAATATTCGCTCATTTCTTGTGAATTTAAATCAAATTTATTAAAATCCTTTGTTTGATAGTATTTCATATTTTCTAAATTTAATTTTTTTTCAAGCATAAAATCATCTCATAAAAAAATATAAAATTCTTAAAAATATTATATTTATTCTTATTTAAATAGATTATTATTTAGTTTCACTGCAATAAGCTAATTTAAAAGCAATTTTAATAGAATATGGATATTTAAGCTTATAATATTAAATTAAATTATCTACAACATTAATCAAAGTGAATTTATAACTTATTTCAAATTCAATTCTAATTCTAAATCTTGAATTTTTTCAGTTATTTCTTCTAATTTTTGATTTAATTTTTCTTTTTTCATTATCGCTTCGTTCAATTCAATATATTCTCCTTTATAATTATCAATATATCTACTAATTGTTAAATTAAATTCATTTTCCTTAATAGATTTAACATCTATTAATTTACTAAATTTATCTATTTCTAATCTTGTTTTATAAGTATTAACTATTTTATCAATATTTTCATCTTTTAAAATATTTTTCTTTCTTTGTGATTCACATTCGCCCTCAGCATTAATGAACAATACTTTATCGTCAGGACTTCTATTTTTCTTAAATATTAAAATCGAAGTGGGAACAGGACTATCTGTGAATAATTGGGGAGGCAGGTTAATAACTGCATCTAGATAATTTTTTTCATCAATTATAAATTGTTTTATATTCCTATCTACATTTCTTGTAAGTGCAGATTGATTAACTATTGTAGCTATAATCCCATCTTCTTTTAAATGATATATCATATGCATGATTATGTAAAATTCTAGTTTTGAAATAGATTTGCCTATTTTAAGGTTTCCAAACCTTTCTTTATTTTTAATACCTTCATATGGAACTTTATATGCAGAACCAAATGGGGGTACAGAGACTATAATGTCAAATAATTTTCCAACATGGCCTGGATTACTTATTGTATCTCCAAAATACAAATTCAATTTTTTATAATCAACACCATGAATAATTAAATTCATTATAGTCATATTGTAAGCTGTTAAATTGATATCCTGTCCGTATATTGAAGGATTATTAGTTAGTTGGAAAACATTTTCAAGTAATACTCCGGTTCCTAAAAAAGGATCGTAAATAGATTCTATTTCTTCATTATTTAAAGTAGCAATATTAGCTAGTAATTTATTCACATCCCTATCTGCAGCTAGTATCCATGTTTTTTTAATATGGTTAAGATAATAATCAATACTAGTGTCAAATAATGTTTTTATTGATTTTTCCTGATTGTAACCAAATTTAGAAATAATTTCCATTAAATAATATAATAATTCTTCTTTTTCGTCATTAACTTTTACTAATTTTGGACTAATTAAATCTATTTCATCAAAAACATCCTTAAAAATATTTGAATTTGCAGTATTTGAAATTTGATTAAATGCTTCACTTAAATTATCAATATTTATGCGTTTATCTTTATTTTCATATAGGATATTGTTAAATAAATTATCATAATCTAGGAAATATCCAAAGTTATTTATTGCTTCTTTTTTAAATAAATCATAATAAACTTCATCTTCATAGGCTTCAAAAAGCATGATGTTTTTGTTTTCAATAATCTTTGTGAAATGTTCTTCTAGTTGATCAGATAAATATTTAAAAAACATTAAATAATGGATGTACTTAATAGATGCTTCACGATCCATTAATCTTTTTAAAGGATTTAATAACTTTAATAAAGCTCTTTTAGGCGTATATGTGGTATTAAGCATTTAAATATCCCCTTTGTTTAATTTATTTATTATTCCTTCTTTAATTTCTTCATCTGCTTTAATTATTTGATAATTAACATTAATTTTCTCATCAATTGAATCTAATAACTCGCCATATTTCTTTTGCTTTTCATAAGGAGGCAATATTAGTTCTAATTTCTTAATATCTTGAATTGATACTTGAGGAGTTATACTTGAACTTTTAACTTTATGTAATTGTTTTTTTATATAGTAATTATTCAATAAATGGGTTATAAATGAAGGATTATAATTCTTTTTTAGCCTTATTATAGCTATTCTATCTCCAATCACCATACCTTCATCTTCAACATGTACTGTGTCATTTGGAAAAGGAGTTTTCATAAGAATGTCTCCTTTTTGAGTAAGATATCTGTTATTTAGTTTTTCATTAAATTTAACTTCATTTAGATTAGATATCTTTTCTCCTTTTTTAATTGATTTTTGAACTATTACTTTTCTTAAAGTTCCATTTTCATCCTGATATCTTTTTAAAGTTGCTCCTGAATAAACATGAGCTATTTCTTTTAATCTTTTTTTATCCATCAATAACTCTCCCATACTTAATTAAAATCATCTTATTCAACCAATTGCTTTAAAATTTAGTTCATAAAAAATTATTTTTCAAATAATTAATAATATTATAATAATTCTCATCAATGAATTTTCCATATGTTCTTTTTTAATATTTAATACTTCAGTAACTAATTCTTTATTGGTAATTATGATGTAGCTGTTTATCATAATATTATTGTAAATGGTTTTGTTAATTAAAATGTTATTTTTCCCTTTGATTAAATCAAATAGTTTTCATTAATAATTAACAGTTTTAGATAATTTTCTTTTTCTTTTAAGCATTTCATCTTTAACATAACCATGTAGTAACTCATAATACAAATCACTATCTAAAATTTTTTCATCTAATAATTTATTTAATAGTTCCATATATGTTTTATCAACATCATAATCATCTGTTTTTTTTACCTATTGTATAAAAACTGCTCTTTTTTTAAATCTTCCAACATTTTAACGGCTATAATTATAATATATAATCTTACTTTATTAAAATCCACTAAACTCTTTTTAATATTTAGATTTATATTTTCAAATACATACTGATGTAATAATGCATCTAATGTTTATTATTTCTTGCTACGCTTAGTATTTTAAATCCTACTTCTTCAATATTCAAATAATCATCAATAGTTGGCTTACGTATTCATTATGTAATTTCACTTCTTCTGTTTTTTTTAAAGGTTTATCATAAATATCTGCACTTTTTTTCCATAATAGTCTAGTTACATTTCTCCTGCTACCATAACATCAATAAACATATTATGTAATAAGTAAGTCATTACTTCTTTACTAAATTTTTTTCCCATTATGATTTTTTTATTTTTCTAAATCTTTTATTTTTAATAACTTTGTCTTGTCTTTCCACCTTATCAACTTCATTAATTGTTTTTCTGTTAGATTATTTCTTATTAGAAAATTTCCAACATAATTCATTTGGTTAATATGTTTAAATTCTTAAAACAAAATGTTTAAATACAACAAATAATAAAGTTAATTTCACAACTAATAATAACTCATATTAAGTTGTATTTATTGTTTTAAGTGCAATTTAATATGTTATTTTTTTTACAATCATATTGTTATTATTTGCTTCATATAACAATAATCATTTTGTACTAATTACTTTTTAATTAATCATATATAAATGTTTCGTTTTATTTAGATTGTTGTTACAATAAGCAAATTATTTTTATAAAAAAAATATTTTAGTTAATGGATTTTTAACTTTGGCTAAATAATGCTATTAAGTACAGAAAATTTCTATTAAATCAATTACAATTATTATTAGCTATATTTTTGTAATTATATACTAAAATTAAGTAAAAATAGATTTTTTTATCTTTTTTTATACTGTTTTCTTGTTTATTTTTCATTTTAATAAATATTTTTTTATTTCATGTCATTTATTTTTTCCATTGCTGTCAAGCTAATGGTTTTTTAATTTTTTTAAAAACTATCTTGTATGTTTGATTTGCATTTTTTATGATAAAAATTCTTTTTATCTCTTTTTTTGTTTGTTGGTGGTTTAATTTTTGTGTAAACCAAATCTTTTTTGGCCATGTCAATTATTTCTTTAACTATTATTTGTATTTCTTCTTGGTTGTCTGTTAGTAGTCTGGGCAATTCCTCTTTTATGTTTCCAATCAATGTGTTGATGTTGGTTTTGTATATGTATTTGTATTTTGTTGTTTCTTTAGGTTTTCTTGTTATTTGTTCTTCTGCGTCGTGTTTGAGTCCTATTAGTATGTTGAATAGGTATATATGGCTATAGAAGTCCTTGTTCTATTATTATTTTCTTTTTTCCTGTGAATTTTTCGATTTTTAATTTGTTTTTTAATCTGTCGTAATTTGTTTCTATTGTCCATCTATCGCCGTATAGTTGTTTTAATTCTTCATGGTGTTGCTATTTCTTTTGGGATATTGGTAAAATAGTATTTTATGTTTTTCCATTTTTTTAGTTTTACTTTTACAATTCTTACTTTTATATTTGCTTTTAATCTTGCCATTTCTTTTAGTTCTTCGTTTTTGAAATTTCTACGTTTTAATGAATCTAGACTAATGAAGAATGTTTTATCTGTTTTTTTATGTTTTTCCATTTTTTGTTGTTTTTTTTTAAATGTTGGATGTTTTTCCACGTATTTATAGTAGAATGAATTTAATAATTCGGTTTTAAACATTAATTCATACGGAATTATATCCTCTATCGTATAGTGTTATTGTTTTTGTTAAGTCCAATTTGTTTTTTGCATCATCTAAATGGTATTAATGCATTTGTTATTTCATCTACATTCTTCGATGTTAAGTTTGAGGATATTATGAAGTCCCAATGAGCATCTAACCCCGTGCATGAGGATTCTAGCTACAGAAGTATCTTTGTATGTTTGAGTTTTTTCAGGTATTCCAAAATCATCTCTATGTTAATTTCGTATTTGGTATTTCAATAATCGATGAATCAATTGCACATACGTGCAATCCTTTAAATGAAGGCATTTCATCTAATTTTGATCATAAATACTCGAAACTAAATCATCATTCATGTCATATATAAACTTGTGGATCTATGAATTGC
>NZ_LWMU01000092.1 GCF_001639275.1 Methanobrevibacter oralis | reverse complement strand
TATTTTTTCTGTGTTTTTTTTAACTGTTTTGAGGCATTTTTTGGAGCTTCTGCAGGTATGACATAAGGTTTTCCATATCCGAAGCCTAATTTTTTCATAATGCGTCGAATTTGTCTATCACTATAAACTACACCAAATTCTTCGATTATTTCATGTTTTACTTCACGAACACTTGTTAATTGTTTTTTTATAATGTTTTCTTTTAGTTGTTTGAATTGATTTTCAGTTAATTTTGTTTTTCGTCCAGATCCTTTTTTTCTGAGTAATCCATCAAATCCTTTTTCATTCCAAGCTTTTAACCATGCATGACCAGTTGGAATTGTTTTTCCACGTTTCTCTATAGCATATTTTACTGTTTCACCAGCATATATATCTTCAATGAATGTTATTTTCTCATAAAATTCTATGTAATGCTTTAAATCAGCTTTAACTTCATGAATTTTAGAAAGTGGGATATCTTTATTAATATAAGCATTTCTACTCATATTACTATTTTAGTCACATTTAATATAAATATTTTTTGTCTAAAACTATACTTCGGTTTACATTTTTTACTCATATTTATCTCACCTGCACAATGATTTCATGATAATTTGGAGACAATGCATTAGTAGTTTTAATATACAAATTTTTAGTGGTTAAATCATAATAATAAGAACCATTAACTAATTCATTTAAAGAGTTAACATTTTTATAACCACTTTTTCCATCTTCAATAACTCCAATGACTTCGTTTGGTTCATAAGAATAATAAGTGTTGTTTTCAGATTCACTCCAATCTCCTTTTAGACTACCTGTTGATAATTGAAAACCATATTCAACCCTAATATCCCCAACACTTGGATTAAGAAATGACTCATCTATTTTATCATAAACATCATGACTAATAAGAATATCACCATTACTTGTGCCTATCTCAGTAGTTCCAATCATTTCAGATACATTAAAAGAACCAATTAAAAGTATTTGCTTTTTTTGCAAATCAACTTTGGTTATGCACTTTTTCCTACTAGTTTCATGTCCTAAAGTAAAATCTGTTTTTTTAGGTTTATTTATCCCATCACCAATAACAATATATTGAATTGGAGAAAAATATTCATTTATTGCTCTGTTAAGAAAAAAAGATTCTCCTAATAAAGTTATAATATTTTCACCAGAGACAATAAATTCTTCATTTAAAAACATGTTTTGGAATTTAAAAGAAATATTATAAGTTCCTTTTATGTTAATCATATTAATTTCACCTTTTTATTATCTATTTTCAATAATGTGTGAATATCAAACACATTATTTTTTTGAATAGTTTCAGTTTCTAAATTTAAATGAATTTTCTTTGTTAAAGGCATGGTTTTTTGCAATCTATTTTTTAAATCATTCGCATTTTCTTTTGGAATGTTAGATGGTATACCAGTATAATCCATATAAATATCAAAGTTATTTGGCGTATAATCTGGTTCATGCCTAAAATATTTACAATTTTCAGTCATAAAAAAAAGAACTCCTTTTTTACATTTTTTTATTCTATTTTTTGGGTGATGCTAACCACATTACTATATGGATAATTCATAGAATTTGATGTGGCAATGAATGATAATTTACCTTCACCATAGTAATCTTTTAACGAAGTATAAGGCATTGTAACTGTAAGTTCACCATTATTATTAGTTTTACCTTCATGTATAAGTTCAGTTCCCCATAATAATAATTTCACAGTAGTATTAGGCAACTTAACAAATACATTATTCTCTAAACTTTTATAAAGAGTAATGACAAAAGTAATATTTTCTCCTTCAGATGCTTTAATAATATCCGAAGATAATTCTATTTTAGTTGCCAAATTAGAATTCAACACAACCCTTTCATGAACTTGTAAGTTCCTATTATTACATGTAACTATTGAACCCATATTCTGAATATCATGTATCACTCCACTTATCTCAGACAAACCTAAATGACTTGTCGGATCTGTTTGTTTAGGATTAACTGAAACTGGATCATAACCCTCCATCAATAAACCATAATAAGTATATGAAAAAACATGTCCTGAAAATGGAGTTAAAGTTTGATCTAATGCAGTGAAAAAAATATGAACCCTAGTATTATCTTGAGCAAATTTATTACTTCGCATATGCCAAGTAGTTAAATATCGTTCTTCATAATTAATTAGTAAATTATTACTCACAACACTCTGAAATTTAACATTAAACGAAAGATCTGCTTTAGTTGTTACTTTATAAACAAGTTTAGCTTCACCATTATCAGAAGTAGTAACATTTTTTAAAAATAGATCTTGATTATAAAATTCTAATGGAATATTTTTACAAATATTATTTTGAGTATCATAACATTTAGCAGTTAAGTAAACATTATTATTTAATAAAGCTCTTGAATTATTACTTTCTAATATTATAAAATGAGGATAATCAATTTTAAGAGAATTACTTTCTAAGTCTTCATATTTTGCAGTGATGGAAATATTTCCATTAATATTAAAGTATGTGAATAAAGCTTCACCATTATTGTCTGTAATAGTGCTTCCAAGTAATTCTTCTCCTTTATAAAATTGTATTTGTTTGCCTTGCATAACATTATTATTAGACCCTTTTAAAACTGCTTTAAATATTGTAGTTCCACTAGATGTCATATTATTACAAATATGAGTTAAAATTATATCTTGTGGAACAATAGCTGTAATAATTACTGTATTACTTGTTTTATCACCATATTTTACATGAAATTCAGAGACCTCATCAACAATAACATTATTTAATATTGCAATACCTTCAATATTAGTTCTTGAAGTTCCCAATAATGTGTTGTTTTTATAAAAATGAACTAAGTAATTATTAATAGGCAAATCTTCATTATCCGTTACTATAGCTGATAAAACATATTCTGCTCCATATTCACCTTGATTTATATTGCTTGTTAATTGAATATTATTTGGAATGATTGGAGTATTTATTGTTACATTCACCGATTTTGAATCCATAAAATACAAATCCATTCCAAGAAAATCTTGTCTGATAATGTGTTGACCTTCTTTTTTTATCTTAATTTTTTTCTCATAAGGCATTGTTTTTTCACCACATTTCTTGTAATTCATCATCCACATATGTTTTTATAACTGCATTATTAATTTCTTGATTATTTTCATCTGTTAATGTGGTATTTATTGTAATTTCTTCATCACTACTATAAGCGTCTTTGTCTAAAGTCATTGTGAGTTTTGAGTATCCTTTTAATATTTTCACGGTTTCATAATTGTATTCTTCATTATTTTGATTCGTGAAAATAACATGTTGACAAAAAAAATTGGCTGTGGAATATTTTAAATTAATATTAATTAATGATAATTGTAATTCATGAGCTCCTTGAATTTGGAAAAAAGCTGGGAATTGAGTTGTTATTTGTCCATTTGAACAACCCAAAATAGTACAGGATTTTTTAATTAAAACATCCCCCACTATATTAACATTTCCTTCAACAACAATAAGATTAGCTAAACCATTAACACTATTTATTGCTTTTTCTAATGTTTTAAACGGAGTATTTTTAGATCCATTATTATTATCATTTCCAGTTTCTTCATTAACATACCAATCTCCATTATTACAACCTTTTACTCGTATAATAATCATTTCTTCAGCTATAATCTCACCTAAACTGTTTTTAGCAATGAAATTAAAATGATTTAAATTTGCTTCATCTAAAATATCATAGTTTGCAATATAATTTTTACTATCATAATCTACTTCAATAAGATTATTATTTAAATTAATATCAATAGTGTAATCTGATTCTATCGATTCACCTAAACTATTTAAAAACATGAATGAAAAAGCAACATCTTGATTAATCACAGGATTAGTTGTGTTTGGAATGACAAAGAAATACAATCCTAAATCCAAAGCATTATCACAAAATTTATCTTTATGCTCCCATTTTTCAGCTACCCACTCATTAACTATTAATTGAGTATTTTTACCATCCGTTTCTTCATTAAAATCATGTTGTTTTATATTAAACATTTTAAGAAGTAATTTTTCACGATTAACTAATACAGCATCAATACTATAAGTTTTCCATAATTCTAAAACTGGTAATGGTATGTTGTGCAATTTAATAGTATAAGTAAGTATTCTATTCATGTAATGATAATCATCTTCAGTTAATTGTGTATTAAAAGGAGGTTCAGTATTTGGATAATAATCACTTTCTACTGTTATGTATGTTTTTCTTGGAATGTTATTAAGTAATCCAAATTTATCAAGACTATAATCATGATCAAATTCATTATTTAATTGAGTATCATTTTCGGGGAAACCTTTTTTAATAATTATTTCATTAAATGTTTCAACAATAACTATGAAAGTATCACTCGGAATTATTTCGGCTTCAACATCATCTTCTTCAATGATTGTTGTGCTTTCATAATTAAAAAAGAATGAATTATTATTAATATTTTCAGAATAAGTTTTTTCATGAATTAGAGTCTCATTTTGATAAATTTTTATTGTTTTCATTTCAGGATAATTTACAACAAAATGCATTATATAATTGTAAGGTTCAAATTGTTCTCTCCAGATTAGTACTCGTTTATTTATATGAAAACTTTCATAACATTTATTTAAATCATTGTACACATTTTTAAATTGATTATTAGTTACACTTTGACTTTTATAAAAATTTGATATTTCCCTTTTATCTAAAAAATAAGGATATTTATTCAAAAGTTTTTTTAAACTGTCTTCTGGCATTTTAAATCATCTCAATAGTTATATTGTTACTTACACCAATTTCTTCATCTAAAATTTCAATAAAATTTTCAGGAAAATCAAAAGAAATGCTTTTTAATTCATTAATTTCATTATCTAAAAAAACAGCTAATTTATGAGGAATAAAATCCTCCCCAATCAATAAACCCTGATAATATGATCCATCAGTACAATAACCTCCATCAATGAAAGTTTTGATCCCTGTTTTAATTTTTTGTGAAATAATTTCTTTTTCACTACTTGAAAATGGATTAATCCTATCAATATTCACACTAGCAACAGCATAAATATCAATATATTTTTTAGTTGGAGCAAAAACAGTTATATCCTCACTATACTGAGCAACATTAGATTGTAATTCATCATAAATTTTATTTAATAAAAAAGGAAACCCCGGATCAACAACAATTTTAATAGTTCCAGTACTATCCCAATTCGGAATTAATTTATAACCATCAATACCATCAAGATTATTAAAATAATTTTCATATGCTTCTTGTGAACCTTTTAATCGAATTTTAGTCCAATTCATTAATAATTGTCTATACTCATTATCATCATATGCTTCACTTCCACCACTACTAGATTGTGGATTAGTGCATGTTAAATTAATACTTAAATCAGAAAGAATATTGGTTAAAGTATTTTCAATAACTTTACTATCTACTCCTGGAATTACTGCTATTGCTGGAACAGTACATTCTTGACTTCCAACAGGAATATAAATTTCTTCAAGTAACTTGTATTGTATATTATTTTGAGTTGCAACTATTACCTCATCACTAATAAGAATATCTTCTTCATCAGATCCTGAAAATGTAAATAATAATTCACACATAGCATAAGTTGCTTGAGGTCGTGGAACACCAACAATAGCCCCAATATTATCTAAATCTTCCCCTTCAGCTATTTCAATATTTATACTATTATAAACATTAGTAATATCTTCATAAACAATACTAAACATTTCAGCTATCACAGATTTATCCATCACATAATAATTACTAATATCTTCTTTATTCGCAATAAATGATGGAAACTCTTCAGCATGAGAAATTAAACCTTTTTCTAATGAATCATTTAACATTTGCTCAAAAATTTCTTCATATTCTTTAGGAATATAATTCATAGAGTTACACTTCCTTCAACAAAACTATCACTAATACTTTTAACCTTAAAAATTACTTTATATTTCCCTGATTCATATTCAGTAACATTAATCCAATTGATTTCTTTTATTCTACGCATTTGTTCAAGAACATTTTCTATGAATAATTCAATTTTATATCTCACCATTTCTGATTGGTTAGCTTTAATTAGTTCATGAGCCCTACAACCAAAATTAGAATATAATGTATTCGTTAATTCTTGATAACGAGTCATTATTGCAATACAAATTGCATTAATCAAACTTTCGTTTCCAGTTACATTTTTATAGTCTTTATTTTCAAAGAGGATATCCCAACGATTGTATTCATCAGGTTTTAATTTTACATCTTCATTTAATGTTTTGAAAAATCTATAATCATCACTTTCAGTATCTATTTTTAACATGGTATTACCCCTTCATTTTTTTTTATAATTCAGTAATTATAATATTTCTAATTGCAGAAGAATTTGAAGGAATATTTAAATAAGTTAAAACATTATTTACTTCTAATTCTTTTGAATAACTCTGTCCATCATACTCAACAGTAAACAACCCATTTTCATCAATAAGATATTTAACATGCACCCATTGATTTCTAGGAATTGAAAACGGAGAAACACTATTTATACTCCAATTACCACTAAAACCTTTATAAAATTCAAATTTACCAACAGAATTCACTCCAATCATTGAATGAACACTATTATTAGCACCAAGATGAATATCAATATAACTACTATTATTATTACTTTGATACACATCAAATTCAATAGAACAACCCACAGGCAAAGAAATAGGATTCTTCAAATACATATTATTACCTGTAATACCAGTTTTACCAGCTAGAGTAACTAATTGCCCACTATTAAATAAATCAAGAGAATCACAAAGAATAACAATAGGTGGAATAGCAGGTTTACGAGGATAAAACAATGTACCATAAACAGTTGTACCACCACTAGCAGTATAAGTGCGTTGAGTTACAAAAAGTGTTAACTCTCCATTTTTATTTAATCTTATATGACCAAAAGGAACACCATTCTTCATATTATAAACAGGAACAGTAACTGCATACATAGGAACATACTTAGAAGGAATAGTGAAGACATAACTTTTTGGAAGATCTCCTGAACCAACATTAGACAACTGATGAACAACTACTTCTATAAACAAATCATTATACAAAATATCTATGCTACTATTCAATTGATAAAGTTCATAATTTCGCAAAGATAATACATACTCATCAATGTCAGACTCAGTATAATAACGCTCATCATGATTATGACTAACATCAGATTTAGTAATTAACAAATTATTAACTTCATTTTTCTTATAATAATTTTCTAAACTTATATTAAGACTATCTACTTGTTCCCATGCACCATTAACCCTTACATAAATATCAAACTTATTAGAACTAGTAGCGTTAGAATTTGGTAAGAAATACAATACTTTAGTATTAATATTAATAGTTGGCAACTCATTAACTACTTTAACTAATTCAAGATTACCTATTGCATTACTAATTACTAAATCAGTTTCACTACGATTGTAAACTTGAGATTTAACAAAGTATTTTTCATCATGACTATGGTTTAAATCAGATTTTTGATTTAATAAATTATTAGTTTCTATTTTAGTGTAAAACCATTGCCTACACAAGGTTTTTAAATGATTATACAATTCTGTTATAGTAGTCATAATTTATGCTCCATAATTTATTAATTCTTGAATAATATTATCCAGATTAGCTAAAAAATCAATATTATGTATTCCAGAATTTAGTATGTTGTCAATTTCTTTTTTTGTATAAACCTCTTCTTTATTAACATATTCTAGTTTTACAGATTCATTTTCTATTTCACCTACAATAGTTTCTGGTTTGTCTATAGAAGAAATTTTCAAGCCATCATAACCAAATTTAATGTAAAATTGATTTGTTCCACCCCTTGTTATTAGTTTCATGTTTCCTTGAGTTGCAGGACTTATTCCTATCAATTCATTTGGTTCATAGAAACCTAATAATAAATATTCTTCTGTATTGTCGTTAATATTTATTATTAAACAGTTTAGTTCTTCTCTTGGAAGTATACAAGGTTCTTTTAGTTTTATACAGTAATCTTCCTCTCCTGTAGGAGTATAATAATCAATTAATTCCCCTCCATAACGATGTAAAATTTTACAAAGAATTAATTTATCGTTTGATAATTTAACTTCTGCTTTATCCAAGTAAGGATAGAATTTAGTTATAACTCCCGTATTTATTCGTGTGTCTTTTACAATATTGTTCACTGTTTTTGAAATATCATTTTGAACTAATTTACCTAAACCTTTATCGTAAGCTTGTTTAAGTCTTCCTTGAGTTGCAGTAATATTATCTATTCTTTTCATTTAGTATTTTCCTCCCCAGACTCTTTTTTTGGTTCTCCTAAGCTTGGAGGATAATCTCTTAATGTTAAACTACAAATCCAATCACCATCACTATCTTCTTGAGACATTTTAGTAATGTACATATAATCATCAATACTAAACGACGGTAAATAAACACGACACCATGCTCCTGCTTTCCATTTTGTATGACCTATAACTTTAACTTCTAATATATGTCCATTATCTCTTCGTAATTTATTCCATTCAGTTCTAGCAAAACTTTCAGCTTCTTTCATTGATTTAACATTACTTGCACTAACTTGTGATTCTATTTTCCCAAAACGTTTCTGCAAATTTTTATCTTCAATAACAATGACCCTGTTTTTATAATTAACTTTTAAAGAATTCACAGTTGAAGGATTAACATCTGTAACACTAACAGAATCATAAATCACATTTTTCGATTCAATAATTTCTAATTTTGCAGTTGAAGGATCTTTAATTTTCCTCACATATACCGTATCTTCACGAACAAAACATTCCACATCTCCATCCCATCCTGACAACACTTCTTTTAATGCTTCTTTAATACTTGAAACTGAATCCTTATCAGAACTAGAATTAATATTGTTTGAACCTCCAATAGCTTTAACAAGATTATTTCCAATTTCTTCAGGAGTAGTGCCAAAAGTCACATTGCATTTCGATTTTATAATCTCATTCATTTGAGGAAATGTTTTTCCTGCAAGTTTATTACATGATTTACTTATACAATCACCAGGCTTATCTTTACTAATAGGTTTAGTTTTAAAATCCTTCATTGAACTCATACGAGAATTTCCTAAATCTCCTCTTATACCAAAATAAGTGTATTTAAATGAAATATTCCCATCATAAGCATCAGCAATTGATGTAATACCTGCAGCTATAAGATACACACCAATTTTACCTTTATTTGATTTTGAGTATGATGCATCTGCAAATGGTCCTGGAGCAATAGGTAAAACTTCCACAGTATGTCCTGCTTTTTTTAATATTTTTGCAACAGTATCACGACATTTTTTATCATTTACTCCATTACTGTCACAACCTAGAATTATATTTGCCAATGTTATTCCTCCCCTCATCTTTTTTTTAACAATCAGGTGTGTCTCCACATTTTTTTCCAGTGCTTAATCCTTTCCATACTTTATTGAAAGGTCTTCCATTATGAGTAGCATCAGATGCATATTCTTTACCTTTAATTGTTACAACTGTCCAAAAATGATATGCTCCATGAATTATTGTTGCATTTAAACCAGCACTTTTAAACATAGCACATGTTAATCTACTAGTATCCGCACAATTGTTTTTTAAACTTTTTAAACATTCACCTGGAGTAGATTTTTGACTACATTCATAACCTTTGTATTTATTATGAGTACTTAACCATTGATGAATTAATTTTGCTTTTTTTAACTCATCTGTTTCATTACCTATAATTTCTTTAACTTTAGCATCAATATCTGCGTCTCCACTACTTCCAGTTGAACTACTACTTGAAACATTAGTATAATCAATCACATCATCTTTCAAACCTTTAACATTAACATTTGCTTTCAAACCAGCTGTTTCAATAATTTTTTTAACAACTATGGATCGTTTAGTTTTAGTAAAATTAAATTCATATTTTTTTTCTAATAATTTAGTCATACCACTAATTTTTAATTCCACTTTATCCATTGAATATGTTTGTTCAGTGATAAAACCAGTCAAACAATTTTTTAAATCGCCCCATTTTTTAGGATTATACGCTTTCTTTAAACATACTCTTTTTCCTTTATAAAACTTAGAAGAATCCACATTTGGAAAAGAAACCTGAGCATTGCTTGAAATATCTTCATAATCATATTCAAAACTATTTTCATACATATCTGCATAATATGATATTTCTGTTGCAGTTCCATTTTGAAATACAAATCCTTCTGAATCTTCTTTTTTAGTTATTTCTTCTTTATTAGAATCTTTTGTTTTATATACTTCTAATCCTGAACGAACTATTTTAGTCATGATTTTATGACCTCTTTTTCTTTGAATTCAATTTATTTTTAGAAATAACTTTTTTACTATTTTTAACTTTAATCTTTTTAGGAGATGGAACAATGAAATTTTCACCAGGAATATTAGATTTCGATCCTGGAATTTCATTTACAGTAACATCTAACTTATAATGATTAGGTGATGCTTCTTCAAAACTTCTTTGAAAAGTTACTTCAGCTTTAAAAGTTCCACCCATATATGGGGATATTATTGTTACTGGTTTAGACATGATTTCTTTTAGTATTTTATCATGTGCATCTGGTCTTCCAGTTGGATGGTAAATAGTAGTAGTGAAACTGTAACTACGACTAATATACTTTCCTCGAGTTACATGTTCTGTTCCTGAAAGAATACTATTACGATTATATTCTCTACGATTAAAAGGTTCATCCCCTGTAATATTTTCAGCAAAAAAGGGATAACCCATTATTTCAATATTTTCACTTACACCAGTTACTATATCATCATACATCCCCATTTTATTTAACCTCCAGAGACATCTATATCTGTAATAGAATCAAAACTTTCCAATATAGCAATTCCTATTTGTTTTGCTTCTTGTTCAGTTTTATTTCTTGCATCAATAATAACTGCTCCTTCTTGAACCAATAAAGTAATTGACTTATTTATTCCACCACCAATTGGAGCATGACTAATACTTGTAGATAAACCACTTAAATTGCTTAAATTAAAAGAATCACCAACACTTAACTCAGGATTTCCAAAACTATCAACAATAGATTTAGCAAGACTGTAACTTGCATTTTTCAAAAAATATCCTGCACCTATAATAAAATCTTTTGTATATAATAATTCTTGTTCCATTGTTCTTGCAATATCTCCTGGAGAACCAACATTAATTCCACTTTTAAATGCTTCAACTACTTCTTCAGCACCATGTTCAGCTGCAGTTTTTGCAGCAGTTATTCCATTATCCACTGCGGTTTTAACATAACCCATCTCAGTAGACATTACTGTATGAAGATTTAACGTTGATTTAAAACCATTTGTTGTTGAAGTTCCAATACTTACTCCTCCAGTCCAACCAGCACTTGCTGCTGAACTAGTAGCAGTACTAACAGAAGATGTAACAGTTCCTGTTAATGGAGATAATCCTGATTTAATTCCTCCAACAATACTTGCACCAATACTAGTTGCTGGAGCAGAAAAACCCCCTGAAAAATTAGTTAAAGTATCTTTCAAACTAGTAATAGCTGAATTTATAGTGCCTAAAATTCCAGTAGCCCCCTCATCTAATGTTACTTCACTAAGTTTAGCTAATTGTTCTGCAGAAGTTCTAACATTAGTTACTGCAGTTGAAATAATAGAACTATCAAATCCTTCCATTGAAGGAAGATTCATCATTGACTTAACTGCTTCAGAAACACTTCCTAAAGCAGTAGACACCATTTTAACTTTACCCGTCGTATCTTTACTTATATCTGCAATATTAGATAATCCTGACAAATAAGTTGCAGCAGTTCTAATATCTGTTACAATTTGAGATAATGATTGACTAATATTTTGACCACCAAACAAACCTCCAACCCAATCATCCCAATTAACATCATCACGTAAACTTCTTAATGATTTCATTGCATCAGCAACACTTGTTAATGTATCAGAAGTACTTTTAATTTTAGTACTTACATCTTTAGGAATTTCAGTTAAACCAGTGAATTGTGATAAAGCAACACTTGCATCAATAATATCTTGTTTAACATTAGTTAGTGCAGTTTGAATATCTACTCCTTTACTTCTAAATAATCCTTCCATTAATTGTCCAAAAATATCATCCCAATTTTGACCATCACGAATGCTACGTAAAGCAGACATAGCATCACCCACACTTGCAAGACTATCACAAACATTTTGAATATTTTTAGCAACACTTTCATCTAAAGGAGTTAAACTAGAAAATTCTTGTAACTTTTGAGAGGATTTAATAATATCATTTTTTGCTTGATCTAAACCTTCAGTAACACTACTAAATCCAAGTGCTCCTGAAATCCAATTACTAAAACCAGTTGTGATATTAGTCCATGTTAAAGCACCCATAGCAGATGATACTGCCATTAAACTATCACTAATATTTTTAAGATTGGTAGGAATGCTTGGATCAATTGTAACAGTGCTTAACTCACTTAATAAATTAGAAGCATCTAATAATGCATCTTTAGCAATAGATAACGGACCAGTTATACCTAAAAAACCCCCAGTCATTACTGCTAAACCAGTCATAATTGAACTGAATGTCATTGAAGCCATGGCAACTCCAACCCAAGCTAAAGCTTCAGCAATAGACTTAATACCATTAACAGCACCATCTAAATTAATGTCCTCAAATTTCATTGCCTCCATAAATTCTCCCATCAATTTCAAGAAAAACATTGCTTCAGCAGCAATCACTGCAACAATCGGAATCATAATTATAATCACGGCAGAAATTGCTAATAAAGGAACAATCATTGAAGTAAAAGCAGCTGATAAACTTGTAGCTCCTGCTGCAGCTTCAGTACCTGCAGATGCTGCCGCCATTTCTGGACCTGCAGCACTAACAGATGTACCAACTTTCGCAACATCTTCAACAGCATCACCAATATCATCAGCAGCATCTAAACTTTTACTCGCCTCATTTGTTTTACTAAGCATAGATTCATAATCTTTAATATAATCTAATTTAGCATTATTAACCTTTTGATTAGAAATTTTAGCATCATCTAAAAACTTTAATGCGTCAGGTTCAATATTTTTTTGAGTTCCAGCATATTTCTCTATCTCATCTAAAGTACTAGTACCAGAATAACCAAATCCTGCTCCTGCATGAGCTGCTGCTGCACTTATCTCAGGAGTAACTTGTTGAGTTTTGAATAATTCCCCACTAATATCAGTTGTATCTCCTACAATTTGAATCCCTTCAGATACTTTTGAAGTAGTTTCAGTAGCTTTATTAAGATTATTTAACATACCCCATGCAGATTTTGCTCCATCTTTAACAGAACCAAGTGCATTAGCTAAATCTTTAATACCATTAACTGATGTAGAAATATTCCAAAAACCTTGATTCATTATTTCTATCCCACCACTTGCAGCAAGCATGGATGCAGTAAGATTCCCACCTAATTCATCATCTAAATCAAGGAATCCTTTTTTAATGTCTTTAAGTACAGGTAAAAATTCATTACCCATCTTTTTACCTGCACGACTAAATGATTTTCCAATTAATGCATCAAGACCCTGATTAGTTTCCATTAACTCTTCAGTCGAACCAGTTACATCTGAAACAGCTTTCATAAAACCTTCAACATCTTTTTCATCACCATTCCAATAACCAGTTCTTTTGAGCGATTCTTCTGTAATACCATATTGATCTAATGCTGCAAAAGCTCCACCAATACCTTTACTTAAATCCATCATAGCTCCTTGGGCTAAGTCAGTAGAGCCTGTTTGTGCTAATACAGCTGCACCAAAATTTGCCATGTCATCAGTAATGTTAATCATTTCTTTATCTGACGCTCCAGTAGCAGATTTAAATGCTTTCATTGCAGGAATTAATTCTTGCATACTAGTAAGACTAGAATCAGTTACTTTATCTACTGTATTATATAAATCTTCAGCACCTTTTTTAGTTTCAGTCATGTTATTAAGTAAAACTTTATTCGTTTCTGCTTTTGATGAAGTTCCAAAAATATTATCTAAAGCAGATTTACCACTTAATCCTTGCATAACATTATCTGAAACTTGACCTAGATTCATCATACTAGAATTAATATTAGATAACGCTGATGAAACACTACTAGCCATTCCTTTAAAATTACTATCAATTTTACCTGCAACATCAGAAGCATTATCTCTTGCTCCTAATGTGAGTAAAATTTCTTCTGTTGACGATGGCATCTTATCTCCTCATTCTTTTATTATTTTTTAAGCTTATTTTTTCGTGCTTGTTCTTTCATTTTTTTAATATTTTTTTGTTCGATTTTGATTTCTTCACCATACCTTCTCATTAGCATTATTATATCCCAATCATGTTTATAAAAACCGCGAATAACTTCTGAAATAGGAATATGTAAATGTTTACTTACTCTAAAGTAAACTTCTCCAACAAAATTATCTAATAGCTGGAAATAAATCAACTTCCAACTCCTCATCTATTTTAGCAATTTCTTTACATTTATGATAAATAAGAACACGTGTTCCAAGGTCTATGTTTTTCCAAAAAGTTTCACGTTCGTTTTTATCTAAATTTTCATCTCCTACTAATTCAACATGGTTAATTAAAAAATGAGTAATCATATCATTGTTTTTATCAACGTCTCCAAGTTTTTCAACTATTTTATCTTGAATATGTTGTTGCATTTTTTCTTCTTCAGGAGATAAGGGTATATTGTTAGCTGCTTTAGTGTAAATTACTTTTTCTGATTTAGTTAAATCACGGAATACTCTTGTTTGAGCATCTAATAATTCTATGTAATCTTTATCTGATAATGGTTTCATTCGTAGTTTTAAACGGAATAATTGTCCTTTTATTTTGTAATGCATGTCAAACCTGTAACGGTCTGGATCATCTAATAATCGTAATAATTCACGTGAAGTGTTAATAACTTTTATATTAGTGTCAATATTTTCTTCAATATTGTTAGTATTGTATCTGTTGAAAAATGGACGGTAATCTGCTAATAATTTTTTTAATTGAATTATTTCTTCATCAGTTAATGTTTCTTGATTTATACATTTATTAGCTAGTTTTTTTTCGTTTTCTGTTAAATATTCAAAAGGTAATAATTCACATTCTTGTGGAAATCTATTTTTTAGATTATGTTTATCTAAATGTTTTGTGTCCATTTGTAAACCTCCGAAAAAAAATAAATATCTTGGGATTTATTTAGGCATGTCAAAACCTAAAGCAACACCAGATATTTCAATACTTAAACCATCATCACCAAATGTTTTATTAACTTCAGTAATTTTAGCATGTTTTAAAGTTCCAGTATGAGTATAATCACCATCAGGTCCAAAATCAAAAACATCTACGGGGAATAATTTTTTCTTAAGTTTATACTCAATTAACATTTTATAATATTCTGGATCCACATCACTAGCACCCCAACTTACAGTATTTTTACTGCTCCCGTAACGTACTGGATCCATACTGTTAGTTACTGTTTTCGGATCACCACCATCTTCTCCAAGATCTACATTAAATTCATTTGAAACAAGTACTTCAGAGTCAAGTCTCATTTCAGCCATGTAATGACTGTTATCTGCTGGGTCTATTGTTATTGTCATATTATCATTCAACTCCTTATTTTTCTAATATTTTTTCTTATACATCTCCAAGATACATGTTAATACCAATACTATAAGTTGCATTAATAGGTACTGCTTCTCCAGTAATTTTCAGGTCGTATGGGTCAATGTCTGATTCTGCAACATCTAAATATGTACCTTCTTTCATTTCTCCAGCATCTTTTTTATTACTGATTAAAGTATCCACATCTGCTTGTGAATAAGATAAATATCCTTCAGTTTCGTTACGCTTTAATTGAGGATATAATGTAACATATGCATCACGAATTAACTGGTCAACATTTCTTCTTGCATGTAATAACGCATCTTTTGGTCTTGAATCCGGATCCTCTGCAAAAGCAGTGGAAGTTCCAAGACAAATTTTAGGATAAATATCTGCACCTGCCTTTTCATCTCTTCCAAAGATTATTCCACTATTTTGTAATTCTAATTCCTCTTCTTTAGATCTTTCAGTGAATTCTCCAGCTTTAACACTTCTAAATTTATAGTGTCCCGGTTCTTCAGAATATCTTGTAGTTGCAATTCTTGCTAAAATTTTTCCAAATGGTCCCGGTTCAATTAAAGCAACTCTACTGTTTTGAATATAATTTGAGTTAGAATTTTTAGTAAGTTCTTTTAATTCTGTGTCAGTTGCTTTCTCTACGGTGAAATATGCTATTCTTGGTTGGCACATTTTAACATATTCCTCTATTTTTTGATTTGCTGAAGCCATGATTCCAAGATAATCTGCTGCAGTATCTGTTGATTTGAAACCAACATAAATTTCCATAGTTGCATTTTGTACTGTTTTAGCTAATTTCATAGCATTTACCCATGGTGCAGATGAGATTGTTGCTTCACTACCACGAGCTCCTAAATCAATGACATATACATATGGAATTCCAATATCATCAGAATTAACTTTTTTAGCTTCTTCAAAGAAATCTTTAAGAGCAGCTAATAATGGATTAGTTGAAACATCTGTTCCTATACCATGTTCTGATACAGTTTTACGTGCATCCTCATACTTTTTAAATTTTTGAACTCCTGGTGTTGGATTATTGTTTCCTGAGATTCCAATAAATATTGGGATTTCTGCTCCAGTTCCATTTGCTTGTGGGTCTGTATCTACTTCAGAATATGTGGTTCCTGGTGTTTGTGTAATCGCCATAGTTTTCATTCTCCTGTATAATTTTTAATTATTTTATTTAATTCCGTGTCAGTTATTGTTGGTTTGATTTCTTCTGTTTTTGATAAATACACTTCTTTTTCATGAATGTACTGGTTAATCAAACCTGCTTTTGTTAATGCTCCAATTATAATGAAGTTTTCTGTTTTATTTTCTTGTACTGCTTCATAAAGACTCATCATTTTATTATTTTTATTTGCAGTAGTTGTTTTTTTATTTTCATTTTTCTTTGTCATATTAAATCTCCATCAATACTTATAGAGTTAAATGTTCTTCCTCCAATAGGGTAATACGAATAATATTCCATATTAAGTTTAAAAATAGTTCTTAAAACAGGTCCTGTAACATTTAAATCATCAAGATTAGTTACTCCTATGATTTTAAATGTTTGTTTT
Source organism: Methanobrevibacter oralis (assembly GCF_001639275.1). NCBI lineage: Archaea > Methanobacteriati > Methanobacteriota > Methanobacteria > Methanobacteriales > Methanobacteriaceae > Methanobrevibacter > Methanobrevibacter oralis. The sequence goes on along the minus strand of NZ_LWMU01000092.1, from coordinate 81,569 downwards.
TGAATATGATTTTGTTTAAAAAAAGATTTGTAAATATTTAGATCGGGACATTGTTTTTTATTAGCTCTTCCACTAGTTGAAGTTAACGCTTCACATGTGTTTCCAGTTTCACTACATGAGGTTTTATTATAATTTGCACATGTTGTATAATGATTAGTTTCAGCTTGAAGAATGCGATTAGTCACATCCTCTATAATAGATTGTCTGTCTTCTTCATTATTTGCATAGATATTAATCCATATATCTACATCATAAAGCTTACGAAGATACTGGACACCTTCTAATGTAATATAATGTTTTCTAATAAAAGTTTCATCAACTAAATCAATTATAACTGCAGGAGTTTTATCATCTGGCGAAAACCTATTACCAATATAAACATCCGCATCTGGCACAATACTTATATTACCTCTTAGCAAATCTAAAAAACTTTTTTCTAAAACATGCAAAAATAACCTCCACAAACATTTTTTTTCTTATTCATTTATTTTGTAATACCATTTCTTTGAAATGCTTCCTTAACATATTTCAAAAATAATGGTTTAACTTTTTTAGCAGTACGTCTTACAAAAGGATTAGCAGGCCTGGCTGGAATACTTACTTCTTTAGTGTAAACTAGTTTCCCATCATGTCCTTCAAAAACCAATATTTTGCCTTTTCTTGCTTTAATCTTGTGTGCAGGAGTACCATACTCCACATAAACCCAATAATAAACATTAGTTCTTAAAATACCACTAAGTTTACCAGTTTTCACTTTACGAAAACTTCTTTGTAAATTACCAGTAGGTTCATAATATTTTCCTCTACCATGACCAGGTCTTGGAACTTCTCGTTTAATAATAGTATCTGCATCGTGTAAAGCATGATCAACAGAATCACTTAAAATATTTTCATATTCATTATTTAAACCTAATTTTTTATAATAAGAATCATTAAACTTAATATCCATACTAAAACTACTAGCCATTTTTTTAATGTTCTCCTTTACGATATTTTTGAAGTAAAATTCTTTTATGAGCTAATGGCCCAAAATTCCATTTTTCAACAGATCCTACAATTTCATAGCGAATATCGTTGATGATTATTTTATCTGTATCATAGACAGTTACATCTTTATCAATGAATACTTCAATTGTATCTTGTAATATTTTACCAAATTCTTTTAAACTAGAACTAGGTGTGTATGGTTGCATATCACAAGGTATTGTTTCACGATAAGTGTATGTGGTTTTTCTTCCATAATCATCATATTCACTTGTATTGCAAGTGTATAATTTTAATTCTTCATTAGCAAAAAATATTGACATTTATATCATTCTCACAATGCATGAATATTTATTTTTTAAATCTGTGATTAATGATTGAATTAATGCTCCTTTACTTAAGCTTGTATCATAAGTTAATGAGCGTTTACCTTCTGTGATACTTGAAACTTGTTTAGTTAAACTAGTGTCCTTTTCATATTCTACCATTAAATTAAGTAATGAATCGTATTCTTCTTCTTTTAGAGAATATGTGTATTCAACATATAATTTTCCAGCACGATTCTTGTTAAAATAGATTAATCCAACTTCTTCCATTAATTTGTAATCAGTTATATTTTTATTATCAATAGTTAATTGAGTGATAGAATTAATTGGAAAATAATCAAGAATTAAAGTATCATCGTTAAAATCTGGTTCATATTGTTTTACTGTTTTTGGGTTTAGAGGGATTCCTAATTCTAATTCTAATAGTTTTTTTAATGATTCTTTTAATTCATCTGTCATTTTTCTAGTAAACCCTCCTTTATTTTCAATTTTTAAAAAGAAAGAAAAAAAATTAAATTATTTTTTATGGTCCAGTATTCACAGCATAATACGGAGATTTAACTTCTTTAGTTGCATCAATACCTTTAATAATACCATTTTGGAACTCAGCAATATTGTTAGCAGTAGCAAATGAAACAACTGCATTTTTAGTTCCTAATTTATTAGTAGGTAAATTAGTCATTAAAGTAGGAGCTAATAGACGTTTAACCTCAATAGTAGAAGAATCAGCAAATAACATTACATCTTTATTGCTAATTTGATTTAAATTAGAATCAATAAGAATAGGGATTTCAGCACCATTAGGAGCTTCATAAGAAACAACACGATGTCCTAATCCAATATCCAATTTATCATTGAATCTTCTGTATGGAGCTACAAGTTTCTTTAATTGTTTAGCAACAGCATTAGTAGTAACTAAACAATCAACAGTTCCACCATTACCATCAATGATTTTAGTTAACATATCATCAATAGCATCTTCAGATATAGCTCCACCTGCTAAATCAGTAACATTAGTAGTTACTTGTTTAGTGAATCCTTTAAAATCTTTAGAAGAACTAGTTCCAGTACCTTGTAAAAGAGTACTGTCTAATTGATTAGTTACTTTAATGAATCCTTTATCTATTTCTCTTGCAAGAATATTAATAGCATTATTACCCATTTGAGCCATCAAAGAAACATCAATAGGATGAATCAATGTTTTCATTTTATCTACATCTTCATCATAATTAGAAGCAGTAGCTGCAGGAATATCCTCATTTTCCTCAATCCAAGAAGCCGCACTATTATCAGTTTCTTTGTAAAAACCTGCATAAGTAGAAGCAAATGTATCATCAACTTGTCCTTTAGATTCTAAGAATCTGAAGAAAGGTGCTTTTTCAAATACTTTACTTTTTAAAATAGAGGAATATGCAATTTGAGTAGATTGTGGTGCATTTCCAGTAGTCATCATGTCTTTTTTCAAATCTGCGTATGCTTTATTCAAAATAGCTAATTGTTCATTTTGAGAAGCAATTTTTGTTTCTAAATCGTTTATAGTTGTCATAAAAATTTCACCAAAAAAAAATTAATTTATTCTAATAATGATCTAATATACTCATCCTGAGATTGATTTTTAAAAAGGTTTTCAGCAATTTGTTTACTAGTTAAACCTTCCTTATCCTCATTCAATTCATTACTTCCAGTCTCTTCAGTATTGATTGATTTATCAACCTTGAATTCGGGTTCACGATTTTCTTTTAAATCTTTAAAAAGAGAATCCATAGAACCTTTTATAGCTGATTTAACAGCAGTGTCAATTAATGATTTTAAACCATTATTATCTTCATCATCTTTATTATCCACTTCTTCGTCTTCTTCATTAGTGGATTTGTTTAATTCTTCTTTTAATTTGTCCACTTGTTCTTTCACAATACTTTCTAATTCCTTACTTACTTGATCTACAGTTTCACGAGTAATTTCTGCTTGTTTATCACTCATTAACTCATTAAATAAATCTACTACATCCTCTTTAGTGAGGGTATTTTCAGAATTATTTTCTGTTTTTGTTATATTACTTTGCATATTATCACTGTTTATATTATTTTTTCGAATAACATGGCATGCACCATTTAAACATTTAGCTTTAACAATTCCTTTACTAGTAGTAACTGTTCCAAATGTATCCCAATTAGCAGGCATACCAGTTAAACTGATTTCTAAAAGAGATATGTCTTTTATTTCCCACCCATCTTTTGTAATAGTGTAGTCTTGAATAGCTCCTCCAATACTAAGACCTAGATTAATTCCAATGTCTAACATTTCTTTAATCTCTGCTGCAAATTTGGAACGGATAATTGCTTTAATTTTTAAAGCATTTTCATCACTATCCATTACTTCTGTTATTGCTCCAATGATTCCTTTGAATAAATCATACCTATGGTCTCCATGGAGATTTTTACTAGTAGATAGTAATTGCTTTTTCATAGAATTAATTGCTTCTGGAAGTACAACATCACCAGTTAGGTCTTTATTAGTAGTTGAAGCTACCCCTTCAATGGTAAGTGTTCCATCTTCGTTTAATTCATATTCTTTTTTTACGGATGGTGCATACAATGTAAATTGTTTCCTTATTGGTATTGGCATTTTTAAATCACTATCCTTTTTAAAAAGTTTTTTAGTTTTTTTTTGGAGTGGGACTAGGGATTTAAACCCTATTCTTTTAAAATGAAAAAGTAGCAATAATCTTTTTTTTATCCCACAAAATGATATATTTTTTATTTTATTCATATTTTTTTTAGAGGTAGCAGTTTAACCACAATACTTCCAGGTGGAATTTAAAGTAGCGAAATGAAAATAAATTATTAAAAACAATATAATAAAAAAAAGGAGGTGATAATTTTGGCTGATAATAAAAAATCAACATCTGATAAAAATCCTTATCCTGCTAATCCTGATGGTAAAGTTTTTATCAACAAAAGTGCTAAAAAATCTAAAAACACAAAATAGGATATAAAAAAAACTTTTTTTTATATCCTTTTAAAATCAAAGAGTACATACTAAAAAAACAAAGAAAATAAAAGTAACCCAACCACCATATCTTAAAAAAGAAAATCCTTTTTTAGCAATTTCAGTTTTATTTTCCGTGCTTTTCTCATTATCTTCTACACATGAACCATACAAACCAATCATATTTTTAACAATTTCATGTTCTGATTCGTCATTAGCTCCTAATTCCATTAAGAAACTAGGTTTAGGAGTAGCAGAAACTTTTTTAAATGTATAAGCTTTAATGAAATAGTAAATTGAGATCAGATACAATATTAAAGAAAATACAAATAAAAATATTAAACAATATTCTACTTTTGAAAAAGAAGATAATATAATTGTAAACAATGATGCTTGTAAAGTAAATATTCCGGCTAATACTGCAATCATGGAATTTATTTTTCCATCAACAGTTTGGAATCTTCTTTCTTCCTCTTCATATCTATGTTGTATGTGTTCCAAGATTATTTTATCTCTTGCTAGTTCTTCATTTATTTCAGATTTCAAGTTATTAATTGAAGGCATGATTTTATACTCCTCCATTGTTTAAAAAAAATTAGTGATGATTATTAAATTGTTCAGGGGTTAAAATTAAAACCCCATGTTTTAAAAATTAGTGTTCAAAAAATATAAGCAAACTTTATTAAAATGTTCAAATAAATAATATTATATCAATTGAATATAAAAATCATTTTAATTTAATATATCTATGGCTCCATCAAGAGTATATGCAGTTCCACCAAAACTACGTGGATTATTCTCATTAGTGAAAGTATCTTGCACTATATATTCTGAATTAAAATCAATAGTTAATGTAGATATTAATGTTGCTACTAAAACATCACCCCAATAATGACTATGTTTAACTTTGAATTCCATGAAAGTTTCATCTTTAACATATAATTCTGATTTAGAATATTTAGAAGATATTTCAATTTCTAAAATAAAATCGGGTAAATCTAAATCTAAATCATATTGTTTTAATAATTCTTTTAAAAGCATAATCTCCACTCATTATCATATTATATATTAATTTATCATGTTTAAATACCTAATGCTTTTTTAATCACTTTTACACGATTAGGAAATTTTTTACACCATTCATCATAATTTAATGTCTTCTGCTCAATATTAATTAAATTTCCCTTTTTATCATAAATAGGGTAAGTGACATGGATTAATGCAGAAGATTTGTCTTTTACATTTTTATAAGAAACCATACTTATAGCTTCCGCCACATCTTCTTCTAAAGAATTTGTATCTATATAACTCTCCAAAGCATATGTTGAAGATAATGTTGGCCCATCTTTTTTAAATGCTTCTATGTATTTTTTGTCAGTAGATAAGTGTAATCCTGTTTTATCATTTAAGTCTACTCCATGCCCCATTTCATGGAGCATTGTTCGATAAATATTATCACTTCCACCCAAATTATGGAGAAAATCAGTATTTTCATCAAAACCAGATTTCAAATAAATATCAATGAAATTATCCCCATAATATTCATATTCTGGATTAAGATACCTTCTATTTTTCCCAAGAGTTGCTCCTTTTCCAGGACCTTTCCGATTTAAGAAAGTTAAACTTTTATTATTTTTTTTCATAATGGCAGGTGCATCATAATATGTTTTAATCAATTTTTTTAAATCATATCTTAACTCCCCCGAATTATTCATACTAATTAATGCATTTTTACCTTTTGTTGCAGTTTTTGATATGAAAATAGTGAAATCATTATCTCTATCATAGAATTTAAACATTTTTTTATCATCATCATAAAATTCTAAATCAAAGAACTCTGCTGTTTCTTCAGGAGTTTTAAGATTTTTATACTTTTCATCCCTATTTAATTTATCTTTAAACTCTGTGATTTTCTCGTTTATTTTTTTAGGGATTAAATTCACCACCATAGGATTATCAGATGGTTCTCCTTTAGTTTCCCATACGCTTATATAAGTGCAGCGGCACAGGGGATGAAATGGGGGATATAATCCTCCTTTGATTAATTTAGAAATGTTATGTACTTTTTCTTCCCCCCTGTTTTCATATGTAACTTCTGATTCCTTGTTGAACTCATAAGCATATGTCAAGCAAGTGTAACAAACATTATTATCTTCAGCTGTTAAAATTTTAACTTCAGTATAACCTTCATTCACATAAGACTGTAACATTCCTGTATTTTGTGCTCTTGATACTTCTGTTTTAGCTATCATCACTGCTCTTTGTCGTGGTGTGAAAATAGAGTCTGTTAATTTTTCTTCAGCTATATTTAAAATTTTAGGAGTGATATTGTTTGGGTTTTCACCAGATAGTATTCCTGTAATTATTTTATTTTTTATTTCGTTTCTAACATCATCATCAATTCTTTGTATTAAATTAAAATTATAATCTTTGACAAATTGTAATGCTAATTTGTCTGTTTTAGTATAGTGGATATGTTCTCGCATATCCTTGTATCCTAATTCTTTACCTTTGTCATATATGGCATCTAGCAATTCATCAACATTATCATATGATCCATTTAATATGTTATCCCATGATGTTTCTAATTTATTGAAAATGTTTTCATGGTATTTTGCTTCACTAATGAAGTATTCTTTTGCTTCATTTGAATTAATCCATCGGATGCTTTCATCTAATTGACTACTAATCAAATCCATTAATTCATTATAATATTTCCTAGTTGCTTTATCATCAACACTAGTAATATCAAATTCTTTCCACAAATCAAGATACTCTAACATTAAAGCATTAGTAATATTGCGTTCATGTTGAATGTCAATCATATTAATAACCTTTTTTAAGCCTGTCAATAACTAATGATTTCATTAAAGACTTACTTTCACTTGGATCAATTGGAGTTACCTCTCCCATATCATTAGGATTACGTGCTATTCCATACTGACTATAATTCATCGGAACATTACCCCACTCCACAGGCTCCAAACCATAACCTGACCTTACTTCATTAATAAAAGTAGTACCATTACGCAATTGCTTATCTTCAATAGTTGCACGATTTAACTTATTCTCATGATCTTCACGAATAAATTCAAATATTTCCTGAAAACCACTACGACCAAGATTCTTATTAAAACCATCTTCAATACATTTACAATTACTATTAATTACTTTAGCAAAGTTTTTATCTTGAGATTCACCAGTACCTGTACCAAGACTAGCTGTTTCAATAATACCCACTTTCTGTGGAGGAACACCAAAGCAAGTTATAATACGATCACGACTATATTTTAATAATTCCAAAAACTCCATATCCTTATTACTATTATTAGTTCTTTGATAATTAGCTCCTTGAGTGATTATTGTTCCTTTTTTATGTTTTTCTCTTTTTAAACGAGTTATAGTGTCTTGAACAATTTTAGGTTTAACATCTTGCTCAAAATTAATTATTCCTCTTGGATCCAAACCATAATTATCAAATATTTCTTTATTATGATCAAGCCCTAACACTTCTAAACTAATATCCATTGCAACTGTATCAATAAGACTAGTACCCCATTTATTACCTCTTAAACTAATTTTAGGTTCATAAATATGTATGAGGTTTTCAGGTTCAAAAAGATAATTAGTGTTACGAATACACCAAGCATCTCTTTCATAATCATAACCTATTAATTCAGTAGGGATAAATTTAAATCCATTAATTACATTATCAAATATTTTATCATGATTAACTTCAATAAAAGCATCACCAGTTACTTTAAAAGAAGGAAGTACTTGTTTAATTAGTGAAGAAAATGTATCATCAACATATTTACCTGCAGGATTATTAAATAAATCAGTTAAATAATTTACTCTTTCCCAATTAACCTGGTCTGTGTGAAGATTGTTAATTTGAAATCCTTTGCTTAGCATTTCATCACATAATGCTCCACAACAACGACGCACCCAAACACAATTTTCATAAGCTTGATGATAAGTATTTAAATCTCCATTATTTTTATCAGGAGTTGTTGCAAACCATCCATAAGTATCCATGAATTGATCCATTAAACTATATCGTTCTGGTCGTCTTATTCCAGGTAATTTATGAATTGTTTTATTAATAGCGTTTATAATTCCCATCTTTATCTTTTCCCTCCCTTTTTTTATAAATCAATAATCTCTAAACTCAAAGCACCAATAAAGTTTTCTTTAATACAATTATAAGCATGAGCTGCAGCATCTACAATATCATCATGAGCACCATTAGGAAATGCTTTAAATTCATCAATGAAAATTTGTCTTAATTCATCATCTGTAATATCAACATATACTTTACCATCAAGAATCGCATTTCTTAATGGTGTTGCACGATCAGCTTTACTATTATTAGGAACAGCCATTGCTCTTTCAATAAAATAACCACTTAACTGTTCTTCCCATTCTTCAAATAATAATTTACCTGCTGCCGCCACACCAGTTTCAATAGCACTAATATTATCAACCCCATCTTCTCTGACAGTTTTTTTAATAATCGTATTCGTTTTAGAACCAAATTGACCATAAAGAAAATCAGTAATAAGAACATTATCATCTTCTAACAAGTACATAGGAACTCCCGCTGTATAATCATTTACTGATGGATCACTACTTGCAGTATCATAACCCCTAACTTTTTGTTCAACCTTGAGTTTTGGTCTTTCCCAATGAATCTTAGACAAATCAAAGAAATCACTTGACTCATCTATAGGTTTTTGTTGAAAAATAGCTTCAAATAATCTATCTCCCATTTCTTCTTTCTTCTGTAGCAAAAGCTCTACATTATATTTTTCAGGCCATAAACTAGTACCATCATCTTGTATTGCAGGTAGTTCAAGAAATTCATATCTATCTGGAAACTTTTTTTTTAAATACCCTTGCAAGTCATTTGTATGCCATCTAGTGTGAAGTATTAATAATTTACTTTCAGGTTCTAGACGCTGCAAGACAATTGTTTTAAACCATTCAATTTTCTTTTGAAGTAATGTTGGAGTTATATCCTTAAATCCTTTGTATGGATCATCAATAACTACATAACTAGCATCTTGACCGGTAATAGATCCATCTGCACCAACAAGCCGAATACTACCCTGATATAAATTTCCATCTTTATCTTCAAACTTCAAATGTGTACTTGAATGCTTTACATCAGATAAATAAACATTAAAATATTTCCCATATCTTTTCACATATTCCCTTAAACGAATACCAAAATTTTCAGATAATGAAGCTTCAGCATTGATAATGAGAATATGCTTATCAGGATCCTGAAAAATAATCCACAATGGGAAAGCTAATGTTACAATAGAAGATTTACTGAAACGCGGAGGCATTGACACATTAAGCCTCTCTATCTTACCTCGATGAATCTCTTCTAATTTTTTACTTAATTTGAAAATATGATACGCTTTCACATGAGGAGTATAATCACGAGCTACAATCTTATCATAAAATGAGTAAAGGTTATTCAGTAGTTTCTTTTTCTTCAAGGTATCTTCTTTCGAAGTCATCTAAATCAGTTAAAATTTCACTATCCTCTTCATCATCAAAAAATTCAGACAAGTCAACATTATTCACATTAACCTCAACATTTGTATCTTGTTTTTTAATGAAATCAAGATACAATTTATTTGCTTTATAACTAAGTTCAGCTACATCTTTCTCAGAAACTTTACTATCTGGATCACTAATAGCCGCCCTTACCTCTTTATAATCTCGTGGAAAATTCTTAGCTACATCTAAAATTCCTTCAAGATTCTCAGCACCTTGACTAATCACATAATTAGTAGTTTCAAAAATTTGTTCTTGAGTATCCACTTTTTCTTTAACTACTTTCTCTGTAGCTCTTCTATTAACCTCTTCAATAGTTTGCTCTTCAATATTAATGTTCTTTTTTTGATAATTGTAAATAGCACTATACCCTATGATTTCATCATATTCATTTTTCAAGTAATTAGAAATCCATCTTGGAGATTTACCTTTTAATAATAATTCATGTATTTCAACATAATGCTCTGATGATTCTACTTTCCCTCTTGGAGGCATGTTACCACCTATGTGCTATCATTTTTTTTAGTGTTTTAAAACAAGTGTTTTGTTTTATAATGTTTTGTTTTGTTTTAAAACAAAACAGTTGTTTAATTTTCTAGTTTTTTCATTGCTTCTAGTATTTTTTCTTCTGCTATTTCTGCTGCTCTTTTGTCAATGATTTCTAGTTCTTCTTTTTTCTTTTGTTCTTTCCATTTGTCTATAAGGGTTACTATGAGTATTGCGGATAGTATGCATGTGATTCCTACTATTATTCCGGTTTCTTTGTATCCATCGAATAGTGGGTGGTTGGTTATGCTGTTGAATAGTAGTACTACTCCAGTACTTATTAATGATGCTGATAATGTGGTTTTCAAGAATCCTGTCATCCAAACTGTTCTCCTGTATGGTATGAGTTCGGTTAGTTTTTTTGATTGCATTATATTTCATTCCATTATATTATCATCATCTTCTTCTTCAATGTTTTCATTGTTATTTTCTTGATAATTATTGAAGAATGTGTTTTTGTATTTTGCATCTACATGAGCTAATACGAAAAATAGTATTATACTTATAAGTTCTGTTAAGTATTGTTCTTGTCCTTGTATATTGAGTCCATGATTTGCAAGTATGGATATTGTCCATCCTGTGATTAACATGCTTGCGTATTTTATTATTGTTGAAATGTTTCCAACTGTCTCATTATTAATTGACATTATTTTCACCTTTTTTTTATATTTATTATTATAAATAGCTCTATTATCATAAAATTACACTTTAAAAAAAAGAGCTTTTTAAAAAAAAAGAAATATTCATTTTAATCTTTTTTTTGTTTTATCCCCAACAAGAAAAAAAAGTAAAAATGGAGTGAAAAAATATGTATTTGTGTTTATATATAATCGATTTCATGATAGTTTTATAATAGAAATATTTTTTTTAAGTAAACCTGATGAATTCACATTAGCAATGTTTCTTAAAACTGATAGCAGCTCTGTCAAATTTTTTTCTTGCTGAGGATAAAACAAAAAAAACCTAGTTTTTTTCATATTTTCTTTCCATAAGGAAGATTTATTTTCAGACCACCCACATAATCAAATGAAGTTCTCACTACTAATCCACATTTACTACAGTATTCTTCCCCCCAATCATTTTCAATGATTGTTTTTGTTTCACATTCTGGACACTTATATGATATGGTTTTATCTTTTAATTGTTGAATGAAATGAATTCTACAGATTTGAAGATATAAGTATGGATCACACCACCTGAGTTCAGCCATAATTTCTTGATCGTGAAAATGTTTTAAATAATAATTGATAGGGGATTCATGTTTTAATTTAGTATCATCACTAATTTTTTCATCACACAATTCAATATAATCCTCCTCTTACTATACTATAGAGGACAAGCAAGCAGAACTCATAAAAAAAAGTCATCGGAAAAATCTTTAAATTAAATTTAATTGGTTTAAAATACTTGAAAAATAAGGTTGGACTTACAAGCAAAATGCATTAATTTTAAAATAAAAAGAATAGTAAAAATATATACAATTAATCCTAAAAAAAAAAGTTGTATAAAAATTCACTTAAGTGTTTTCATCACTTAATCATCGATTATATTCCAACAATTTTTCAATTTTAATATTTCCCTCCATTTCGACTTAGTATTTCATGATTATAATTATTAGAATCAACTGGAACTATAGGAGTTCGTTTCATGAAATACTCACATAACTTACAAACAATAATTTCAAAAATATTATCAGTTAAACAATATTTAGAAACTATTTTATATTCCTTCAATTTAATTTTAGGTTGTTCATTAATTTTAATATAAAAGATAAATGCTAAAATTATTGTTTCTTTTTTAGATTTAGTATGAAACATTTTAAAATTATTACTAAAAATGTTCACTAAAAATTTAACTCTTTCTTTTTGATACTTCGTTAATTTTAATCTTTTATAATTATCACATTCAAAGAATAAATCATCACATATCTCATGTAATTCTTTTTTTCGATTTTCCCTTTTACGGATTTTATCATATTCTTTACCTCTTATTTCATAAGGGATTCTTCTTTTATCATAATGATTAATTAGAAACTCAATATTACTCATAAATATCATCATCCACATAATAAATCATACTTATAACTCGTTTTGACATCTTCTTTTAACAAATACACCAATTATTTGTCCAATACGAATCTTCTACCATCTTTAAGTAATATATATGCTTGACTATCATCCCCATGCCCACAGCAAGCTGCTGCAATATTATTCCCCAAATCCCTCAAACAATAATCATGTCCTTCTTTGGTTGGTGCATGATGACAATGGGTGCAAATATCATCTTCCAACTCAGACCATTTACCTTTCAACCAGTATATTATATTACCTCTTTTATACATTCTTGCAGCCATATTAATCACTTATTATTTTTGATTCGGCAATAGTAGTAAATGCCCTATCCTCTAAAACTATAACATCAAACACTTTCCCAGAATGTTTAAAAATCAAACAACACACATCATTGATTTTGTTTGAAGTGATTTCTACATCTTGTAAATCATAATTACAATTATACTCTTCTAATTTGTTTAATAATTCTAAAAATTTCATAAATTTTCATCCCCCATTTTTCACAATCATCATTCTTAATAAAATTTTAAAACATAACTATATAATCACCAAAAATATAGGAGGTGATTATATTATTTCAGATATTTATACCCAATTAGAAAATGGAAATCTTACTAATAAAAAACTCCTAGATTACATTATTTCAATCCAATTACAAAAAATTGAAAAATACAATAATGAAAAGATAAAACCAGGCCATAAAATAACTGAAAAAACTGAATTAGCCATGTCTAACCTTATCGAACTATTAAAAATTAGACATAACATTAATTCAGATCCAACAGATATTTCAACAGAACTAATTGACTTATGACACAATATAATTCCCTAAATAAGGCAAAGTTTTACCTTTAGAAGGCTGTGCATCTTTTCCAATTATAGTAAAATCTTTATTTTTTGTAAAATCCTCAATTGCTTCTTTGGAATTGAAAGAAACTTTAACATTTTTCTCAATGAAAATAACATAAGTTCCATCAGTTTCTAAAACAATTTGAGGATACTTTTCTTCTTTACCCATAAACTTATTCCTCCGAGTTATCTTTCAGTCCACATCACACAAGACCCAACAATTAAAATTAATTCATCTAATAAAGTACATTCATTATAACAACGATGCTTACAATTATTACATGTTTTATCCATTATATCCCCTCAATTTTTTATTTGAAGTAACACTGTTTTTGTATGAATCAACTGTTTCAAAAACATGATCCTTCTTTTACAGTAATCAATACGAAACTCTAATGATTTAATCTCTTTCACCATATCAGATAATTCATTTTTAACATGATTCTTACGAACACTTTCATTATTTTTACCGTACAATTCTTTAAAATCAGTACTTTCAATTATCTTTTCAGATAATTCATTGTACTTTTCCTTTAAATTATAATACTTAACTTCCTTATCCCCCAAGTCAGTAATAAGTTTACTCCATTCATACAAATCCCCTTCAACATCAGTCCCATTTAATTTTAACATTCTCATTTTTATCTCCTTCCTCTTGTTTTTATAACATTGTTATATTAATTCATTAATTAATTAAAAAATTATTAAATAATAATAATAATAATAATAATAATTCCCCAAATTAAATGTCATACACAAAAGTATGACAAAATAAATTTGGAATATAAGTCAAGTGTCCTACTTTATTATAAAAAAGTAGGACACCTACACAATAAACAAAATTTAAGATGTCCTACCTACAAGTATGACATCATTATAATAATCAAACAAACCCTCCATATACTCCTCCAAAGGACAATTCAATCCAGACAAATCACGAATAATACTATCCTGAACATATTTTCCCTGAACAAAATCTTCAAAAGATTCTTTAAGATTACCTGATTCATTAGCATTACCATACATACCAATAATACGTTGATAACTTTTAACACGTAATTCAGATAAATGTCCTTTATAAATTTCATCTTTATGTTTTTGAATTTCATCCAATTGCCTTTCTTTCATAATAAGATCCAACTTCAAATCTTCAATTTCTTTATTTAAAAAATACTCCTCAATACAAAGTAAATCAACTTCATTATTTGCAATCTTATTAAAATACTCAATAGCATGCCTAGCAGTATAACCACTTTTTTTAAGTTTTTCCTTTTCAGATTGATGTAACCTAGCAGATACTCTAGCATACTTATTAAATTCACTCATGATTACCACCAAACCTTTTAATGAAATCAATTAAATCTTTAAGATTTGCATCACCAGGATAATAAGAATGATACTTTTTATGACACCATTTACATAATACAATTCCATTACTTGGATCATCCCTTAACATTTCATATTTAGAATACCCAAAAATATGATGAGCTTGTAAATGTTTATCCCCACCACAACAAGCACAAACATTATCTTTCAAAACTTCATTTCTCCAACCATTCAAATATTTTCTACCTTGTTGCTTATTAGTGTAAGTCCAAATAACAGCTAAATTTAAAAAAAGCCCCATAACATCAATAATCTTAATTAAATTAGTAATGTAACTTTCACATTTTAGAAAATCTTTATCAAAACGCACAACAATATCACCAAATGTTTTAAAAGGCAATGGTGAAAATTCAAACACAATCTCATAAACACTGTATCCATCAAAAGAACCTTTATTCTTAAAAATATCATAAGCTTGATTAAGAAGAATAGAATTCCCTTTGTTAGAATGTAGATATTCTGGAATAACATACCTTCTAAAAGAACCTTTATCCATCTTTTGTATGCTTTGAAAAACAAATTTATTATCAAAATCTGTATGATTAACCAATTAAACCACCTGTAAAAACATTTTCATCAACAATATTTTCACTAACTGCAGCTGCTTTCATATGTTTACAGTAAGCTTTTCTGAAAAGGTGATGTGGGCAGTTACAAAACCACCCATCATCATGATTATATGCTACAGTATATTCAGTGTTTTCTTCACTTTCAGAAGAAACACTAAAAATATACCCTTGCGTATCCTTGATGACTGTTTTAGATGTAAGAGACATAATTTTATGCCCCCTCATCCATGTTTTTTAAGTAATGAATGCATTTTTTACGCACATCTGCACCCATACTTCCAAGATCAATGTGTCTTTCAATAGTTCTGCGATCTACCGGTACACCTTTCTTTTGTATTTTTTCTATTGCTCTTTGAATAGGAGCTGGTGTTGTTGTATCACTTGAAATAATTCTTTTTTCAGAAGATTTAGACTGGGTAAAATTTTCTTTTTTAGAAGTGATTAAAAAAGCATTTATTAATAATGCTTTTTTAAGAGTCTCATATTCAGTAATGTTTTCATGATACAGTCTAATGTTTAATTCTTTATTTTCACTTTCTAAATCACGTAACTTTAATATAGCTGTGTTTTCCACAAAAGTAAAATAAAACATTACTTTTTCCTTGACACATTCTTTAAAAATTAAAGGGATTAAAGTATCAAGAGCAGTACTCTTAATATGGATCCCCATTAAATTTTTTTGAACATTAACTAACTTCTGAGTCAACATGCTAAATCTCCTCTAAAATTTTAACACAATTAAAACCCAACTCCACTCCATCAGGTAATGTTTTAGCACCCTCAGGTAAACGACCACCCTTCAAGTACACAATATATGCAACATCCCCTACATTTAAAGTGATTGATTCACGATTATACTCTACATTTAATAATCGTGCTAGGTCTTTATGACCAATACAAGAAATCACATTATTATACCTAGTCTGCTCCAGGAATTCCTCCTCAGTTAAACTATGCCACACCAACAAACCTGATTCAGGTCTTGGCATGCTAAAACTAAAACCATTTAACAAATACTTAACCATTATCCTTAAACCTCCTCACAAATTGAATCTTCAAATTTTTCCCATAATAAACCTTTAGAAAGCACCTTTTCTTTTAATATATCAAAATTAACAGAAACAATTGATTTATGATTACCCTCATCATCATAATAACGATAATAATAAATGAATCCTTGTTTACAAGAATCACACTTTTTAATAGATACCCTTCGATACCCCGTATTGTTTCTTGCAAGACAAATTTTCCTATGTTTAGCATCATTTCCTTTATCATGATGAATTATATGTTCCCTTAAACTAAGCAATTCTAAATTCAAAATACAATTATTGAATTTATCACCATCTTTATGATGAACAATATAACCTTCAGGTATACCCCCATGAAATTTCTCAAAAATTAAACGATGTAATAACTTAAGATGATTACCTTCTCTACGAGAAGTAATACGATAATAACCACTAGTATCAACTTTCGCCCTACCAAAAGTAGTAATTAATAAAGGAGGATTCAATATAACTCCTCCTTTTCCCGTCTCCATTTAGTACATTCCACTTTAAAAGCAGACCCATTACGATAACACCTAAATTTCCAATCCACCATATTATTAATCATTTCTGCAAATTTAGATGAATCATTTTCCTCAGTAACAATTAAATCCTTTTGACCTATAAAAATAATATTAATATCACTATTTAACATACATTTCCAAATTTTTTTAAAGTTTTGAGTACGTAACAAATAAGCCCTTTGAGATTCTTTTATTGGTGGAATTAAAAGATTAGATAATGTTCCACAACCATCAATAATTAAAGTATCAAAATGTTCATCTCTTTGAATATCCCTGATGATTTCCTTCATTCCATTAACTACATCCCTATCCTGTTTCCAATCAACATCCACTCTAGGAACATCCGTATAATTCGTATCATCCATATCAACACATACAGGATGCAAATCCCTTTTCTTACAATATAATTCCGCCGCCGTAGATTTACCCGCACCATCAAGACCATAAATTAATGTTTTTAATTTACGTTCACCAGGTTTATCCATTTTAAAACTCAACATTTTTAACTACCCCCTAAATGGTAGTAATAAGTATTAGATTCAGTAGCACCAACACCAGTAACCACCATAACTAAAATAATTAAAAAAATAACAAAAACCAACACTACAGCAGGTAACAAATCCTTATTACTTGCTACAATATCTTTCCATGAATATTTACGATGTGTTAACGGTGCTTTAAGAACAGAAACATGATTACTATAAAAAATATAAAACACCACTGCAAAAATTCCCAAAAATACTAAACCTAAAAAGAAAGCAATCATACAATCACTCCTTCAACATCTACATAATCAGAAATAATCCCATTAGTAGTTAATTCCATAAGCCCCAACTGGTACTTATGATTTAACACATTAATGATCCCAATATCATTATCAATACCCATATTTAATAAGTCCTGAATATCATGAGGATAATGTAATTTCAACCAAACTTTAACATCTTCAATTGATTTAACACCATCCATTTTAGGATCTTCACCTTTGTTAGTGATTTGATCCACATATTCAACTACTTTAGAAATATTCCTGTTTAAATTAATTCCAGGAACACCCATAGTATAAGAATCTTTAATAGGCAATACTCCTACACCCAAATAATTGAACTTCTGAACTAACTCAGTAACACCCTCAAGACAATACAAAACTATAAAAGGATGTTCATTAATCCAGTCCAATTTAATGTTACATGGACCATAACCCTTATCATCTAAAGTTTTGATGACATAATCCATCTCAGAATCACCAGTACTAATCATATTAAACCCCCATCCTCTAAAAAATTAGGATCCTCTAATAACTTCTGAGTCAAAGTCAAAGTGTTCAAACCATGACTTAACAACCATTTACTAGACTCCTCAAAAGCCATACTATCTAGAAAATCATAAGTTTTCTTACAAGCAGAATGATAATCCAAACGACCATCATGCACACACTCAGCCTCGTGTAACTCCCAATAAGCCTCACGAGACTCATTATATGTTTTTGTTAATTCTAAAATTAGTTCTGGATCTAATTTTTTTAAATAAACTGGATCCACATTTTTCAACTCTACAGGCGTAATTTCATAAAAACTAGTCCAACCTAAAGCATCAGCAACTTTTCTCTGAGTCTGCTCATACTTATAATTACGACCCCTATAACGTGTTTTTAACTGTTCAACATTAACAGTTTGAGAATTAGAAAGTACACGATGTACTTTCCAATAATCATACCCATAACAACCACCATTACATGACTTTTCAGGGATGTATTCAGAATAATCTTCACCAATGTGTTCAACAAGTACATTTACACCAGTAGTAGCACTTTTATCAAAAACATGAGTAACACCATTAAAATCAAACTCACTAGTGGTGGTTGCCACTATTTGTCCCATTTGGATCTCATCAAAATCAGGATTAATCCAAACAGTAATTTCCTTAAGTTCAGTGTCATTACTCATTAATGACACCACCCTTAATTTTAGAATCCAAGTTCTTTTTAATTCTACTAAACTCATGACAAATAGCTTTGTATTCGTCACGTTCCAAGACTAAACGTTCATAGTCTTCTTTTTTGAGAGTAACAGTACCCTCACCCATTTCTACTATATCTAACATTTCTATTCATCCCGTTAGGACTTTTTTTAAGAGATTAACATTGAGCTCCAACTCTTTGTTAATTCTTTAATATATATTGTTGTATTAACTTATATATAAATATTTCTATTAATAAATATTTATATAGTTATCACTACTTTTTATATTTTTAATTACATATTATATATCTACCCAATAAAAAGGAGGTGAAAAAATGATTATGACACCAGTAAGTTCAAGTAATTTAGAATCTGTAGGCTATGATCCTTCAACAGAAACATTGAGAATTAAATTCTTAAAAAGTGGCCTTTATGAATATTACAATGTTCCTCAAGATGTTTATGATGGATTAATGGCTGCTAGTTCAAAAGGCAAATATTTCCATAATAACATTAAGGACAAATATCCATATACTAAATTAGAATGAACTCAATTGGAGGATCTCATTTTTGAGTCTCCAATTCTTTTATTTTTTCATTTATCATTTTTATTAATTCATTATAATCTAATTGGAAACTTTCATTAAATTCTAGATTATCTGCTGCATATAAACCTGTAATACATGTTAGTTCATGTTCTATTTTTTTTAATAAATTGACTGTCATAATTATTCACCTCCTATTTTAATTAAATTTTTATTCTTTAAAGAATAATATAAAGATAAGTTTAAATAAAAATTAAAACATATATATTTTAATAAAAATAAGGAGAATTTTGATATGAAATATGAAACAAAAATCCAAAAGGTTGCTGGGTCTTTAACAACCACAATTCCATCAACTGCACGTGACTTTTTCAATTTAAAAAAAGGAGACACATTAATTTGGGAAATTGATTTTAAAAATGATACTATGACAGTGTGTAAAAAAGAATAATTCTTTTTTATATTTTTTTGTAAAAAGTAATAAAATTTGTTTATAGCTTCCGCTAAGTATTTTAAACTTCGCTTTTCGTCAGCGACTATATAACAAAAAGTTATATAGTATTTTGACCATAAATTAATATTGGTTACTGAAATCATTTCATCCCGTTAGGTGTTCTGTTTTTTTGTAACCTGTGGTTTTGAGAAGGTGAGGTGCTCCAACACCAATGATCCTACTCATAATCACGAATGTTACATATTGCTAATTTTGTTCTTTCAAATATTTAATATTTATACTAATAATTATCTCCAAAAAGTTATATAGTATTTTAACCATAAATTAATATTGGTTACTTGAACTCATTTTATCCCTTGTAGGTAACTTGTTTTTTAAGTAACTGTACGAGGGCGAGGTATGCCAGTACCTACGACCCCTCGTATCATAATTACATTTATTTTTTCAGATATTTATAATATTTCAATTTCTCTTAAAAATTCTAACAATTTTATGCAACGTATCCCTTTTTTACTACAGACATAAGGTATTTTTCGTTGAGGTTTATTTCGTGAACTTTCTTCAGATATAATCACTAAATTAGAATCTTCCATTGCACATGCTACTAAATGTGGATCCGCCCAATGCCCATCATTTTCTTTTAATCCCCAATTTACAAAAACTGAAAATTCTTCTGAATCTAAAATTTCAGTAACATTTTCAGATTCTTTTTCAGTTAATTCTCTAAAACATTCTTCATAATCATCCCAATATTCTTGTGAATCTCTTAATTCTTCATAAACTTCTCTAATTGAAAATAGATTTCCATTTTCAAACATTTGATTTAGTTTAGAATAAATTGGTTCAAAAACAGAAATATCCATTGGATATTTATCTTCTAATTCATCTAACGAGGATGAATCAATGATATATTTACTCATTGTTCTCCTCCAAATAAAATCTCTTGTAATTTTGGGATTTGTTTTTGACCAAGATTAGTATATTTTGAGAATTCTAATGAACTTATAATCCCATAATCATAAGCCTCTAAAACTAACGAATAAAAAGGTCTTCCATTATATTTAACCATATTATAAAGGTAAAATCCTTTGGATTCGTCATCTGTATTAGTATTGAAATTAATGTAGTGGTCGATTTTAGAATCATATTCAGTTTTAGTAATCTTATTAAGGTCAAATAATCTTCTTAATATTACATATTCACTAACTCCATATGTATTATATAATCCTTTTAATGATTCATCAGATAAATCAGAGTTGTTAATATTTTCTAGTAAATCATGTTCAGGTACAAGGAATTCTCCTGCTACTGAATTGCAGAAGATTTCAATTGATTTATTCATATCATCTCCACAAATTGCACTTTCTCCAAGTAGCAAATGTGTTAATTCATGGAATAATGTGAATATTCTACCATTAGGTTCATCTTTACCATTTAACAATATAATTGGGATTTTATCATGTAGTATGCATAATCCTCTCATTTCTTCAATTTCCACACCTTCAGTTTCAAATATTAATATTCCTAATTTGTTTGTGATTATTTCTTTCCAATTATTTAAGAAAGAATAATGTTTTTTTTCTTTCATCCATGATTTTTGAGTTTCTATAGAAACATCTAAAATTTCACGAATGTATTCTGAAAATGCTTTTTTATTATGAGCTAATACAGGAACATTAAAACTGGATATATCTTCACCTAATTCTTCGGATAGTTCCATGAATATTAATCTCCTTGTTTCTGATTTATGAATATTTTCAATTAATGCTGGAGAATTTGATTGATAAATAGAATCTATGTCTAACTTTCTATAATTTATTAAATTAGGCGAATCATCAAACATGGGTGGATTTTTCATGAAAAAGAATGCTGTAGGTAAATTAAACTTTTTACTTGCAGTTCTTAATTGTTTCCATGTTGGTGAAACATCACCATTTTCCCATTTTTCATATCTATTTTTTATTTCAAGTGGTAGAACCTCTTCATAGCCATTTGTAAATCCTGCATGAAGTCTAGCCCATTCCATCATTTTTGGATTTATTTTCGCTCTGGCAATCATATTTCTCAACTCTCATAATATCTTAAGTATTTTTATTATTACTCTACATTGGATATTTATATATTTAAATTATATTAAATATATCTAAATTATCAAAATTTATAAATATCTTGCTTTGTATTTACGATGACCAATAACACTTCGCCCTCCATAATGACCAAAGTCATAATGTGATCTGTTCCATGACATATGGTAATCTCGCTAGATTAATCTTGGGATTGGTGCTTTTTTGTGGTTATCATAACTTGCAAAAATATATTTTGACATAGGCTTTTTCTTCCTTGATTAGTATATTAGTTAATTAAATATTTAAACCTTTTCTTTTAATTATTTTAAACATTATTCAATAAAATAAAATAAAAAATAGTTAATTGTATAGTGAAAAGTCCAAAAACACATGGTACAACAATTTAAAAAAAAGTATAAAAAATACTAAACTGTACAAAAAATGATAAAAAAAATAAAAGGAAAATATATTAGTGTAAATAAATAAAACTTCAAAAATAGTAATATTAATAATTCAATGAGAATGTAAGTATGGTTAATGAAAAAAATACTGATTTATTTATAGCAAGATTATTAGATAGTGCAAAAATAAATTTTAAAGCCAATGAAAGCAATATAAAAGAAATTAATGAAGCATTAAAAACAGCATCTAAAAAAGGCACTAACTCCGTAGGATTTCCAGAATTTGTTGGAAAATCCAATGATTTTATAATAGTTATTGAAGACAAAGCTGAAACAAATAAACAAGCATTATATTGTGAAAAAAATCCAAATAAATTAGATTTAAGAACAAAAGCAATAAATGATTATGCTGAAAATGGTGCAGTACATTATGCTAAACATATAATCAAAAATACCAATTTTAAAAAGATTTTTGCTTTTGGTTGTAGTGGTGATGAAAAACACCACATAATAAGACCCATATTTTTAGATGAACATGATTATCAATTACTTGATGAAGTTGAAAACTTTGAAAACTTTAATGAAAATAATATAGACAAATACTATAAAGAGATTATATTAAATGAAACTCCAGCAGAAGTTATAGAAATAGAAGAAGTGTTAGAAAAATCAAAAGAATTAAATGAACTTCTAACATCTAGAGGTAGTATAAGTGATTCAGAAAAACCATTAGTTGTTTCAGCAATATTACTCGCATTGAATGAAAATAAAAACATAGATCAATCACTTAATGCTGATGAAATTAATAATGATGGAAAAATAATAAACGATGCAGTATGTTGTAATCTACAAAGAATAAAAGTAGAAACAAAAATAGAAGCTATAATGCACCAATTTAATTTTATTAAAGATAGACCCAATCTTAATGAAATTGATGAAACATTAGGTAAAACACCTTTAAAGTATTTTACAGAATATATTAAAGATAAAATTTTTCCAGCAATCTCAACAATCCATGAAGACATATTAGGGTTTTTTTATGAAGAATTCATTAAATATAGTGGAGGTGATGGACAAACATTAGGAATTGTACTCACTCCAAAACATATTACAGAATTATTTTGTGAAATATTAGAAATAACTCCTAAAGATAAAGTTTTAGATCCATGTGCCGGTACAGGAAGCTTTTTAATCTCAGCAATGAATCGGATGTTAGAGGCAGTTGAAACTAATGATGATCGTGATTATATAAAACAAAATAATCTCCATGGTATTGAAATAAGAGAAAATATGTTTTCAATAGCAACTACAAATATGGTGTTAAGAGGTGATGGTAAAACAAACTTAATTTGTGCAGATTTCCTAAAACAAGATTCTCAAAAGTTAAAAGAAAATAAATATACAGTAGGTATGATGAATCCTCCATATTCACTAAGAAAAAATAAAGAGACTGCACATTTATCTGAAATAAACTTTGTTAAACATTTGCTTGATTCATTAGATGATAATGCACGTTGTGCCGTGATAGTGCCTCAATCTGCCATGGTTGGTAAAAATAAAGAAGATAGATCCATTAAAAAAGAAATACTTAAAAAACATACTTTGGAAGGAGTTATAAGTCTCGATGGAGACACTACATTTTATAGAATTGGGACTATACCCTGCATTGCAATATTCACTGCAAATAAAGCACATCCAATTGATAAAAGATGTAAGTTCATTAATTTTGAAGATGATGGCTACGAATTAAGTAAACATGTGGGAATTATAAAAACAGAAAGAGCTATCGAAAGAAAAGAACATTTATTGCAATGTTGGAGAGATCAAATTGATGCGCCAACTAAATTCATGGTAAAATCTACAATAGAACCAACTGATGAATGGTTACATTCATTTTATTATTTCAATGACAATATTCCCTCACAAAATTTTTTCAAAGAAACAATGCATGAATATCTAACTTTTGAATTTGAAATGATATTAAAAGAAAAAGATTATTTATTTAAGGAGTAACTATAATATGATTAAAGAACTAAAAGATAAAACATGGGGAGAATACCAATTAAATGACTTATTTGAAGTAACTGGAACTAAAACTACACCATTAAACGAACTCCAAACTAAAAATGAAACAATGTTTCCATATCCATATATAACTACAAAATCTAATTTCATGGGCGTGGATGGATTTTACAAATATTATACTGAAGAAGAAAATGTTATAGTTATTGATAGTGCTACTAATGGACATGTTCATTATCAATGGACTAAGTTTTCTGCATCAGATCATGTTGAAAAATTAATCCCGAAATTTAAAATGAATAAATATACTGGATTTTTTATTGTTGCATCTATAAAATCCGCAACAAATAATAAATTCAATTATGGTTACAAATTTAGTCAAGCTAGAATAAAAAAACAAAAAATACAACTACCAACTAATTCTAAAGGAGTGCCTGATTTTGAGTTTATGGAAAACTATATGCGCAATATTGAAAAAAAATTAATAAATAAATATAATGAATTTATCAATGAGAAAATTAATAAATTAGAAATTTCTGTTGAGGAAAAGGGGGGGGGGTGAAAAAATAGAAACACTTTGTAATAAAAAATGGGGTGTTTTTGTTCTTTCAGAAATATTTGAAATAAAATCCACATCTAGTGGAATTGATAAAAATAAACTCATAAATAAAAAAGGAAGAATACCATATATTACAAGAACAGATGAAAATAATGGTATAACTGATTTTATAGATAAACAAAGTGAAAAATATATTATAAATGAATGTAATGTTATTACTATTGGTTTAGATACTCAGACAGCTTTTTATCAAGGAAATAAATTTTATACAGGTCAAAATATACAAATTATTTATAATAAACAATTAAATAAATATAATGCATTGTTTTTAATCCATTTATTAAAAAAACTAATGGAAAAATTTAATTGGGGTGGAAATGGAGCCACATTAAATAGGTTAAATAAAAGTAAGATATTATTACCATTAGACTCTAAAAAAACCCCCGATTGGAATTTTATGGAAAAATATATGAAAAATTTAGAATACAAAAAAATTAATAAATATCTAGATTATATTAAAAATAGGATATAACTTAATTACAGTATTATGTTTTTAATCATATACAAAATTTAAAAAAAATATCAAACCAACAAATTATGGGGAAGTTTCATGGAAAATTAATTTTTGTAGAATTAATTTAGAATAAAAAAATCACATATATCTATTAAATAGGTCTTACAGGATTTCTATAAAATTCATCTAAAAGTTTAAGAATTAATTTAGCATTATTCCTAGAATTATTAACATCATATCTTTTTAATTTTACCCCATAATCTGCACGATTTCTAGAATTCCTTAATTTATGAAGATACTCCCCTAATTCTTGTTCTTCTTCATAAATTGAGTTTTCCAATGTGGCTATTAATATACTATGAGAATCCTTTGAAGGTAAAACACTCAAAAAAGCTTTTTCATAATATAATCTAGACTCGCCAAAACATGCATAATATAAACGTCCAATTCCTGAACGTTGATATTCCTCTTTATCAGAATAATCTAATAAAAAAATCCCAACATCATAAAATTTATTCCAATCAAAACCCATAAACTACCACAAATCCACTGAAAGCAATCTTTTCAACTGGGATGGAAACTCACCAATGTTTATAATTTCTTTATTAAGTTGTCTCAATAAAGCCCAATTTTCATCAAAAGAAGATTGTCCAATATGGATATAAATAACAACTTGATTTAAATATTGAAATTCCGGATCTTGGTTAAAATCTAAAATATAAACAAAATTGGGAAAAATTTTTTTAAGTAAGGGATTAATTTTATCAATTAATAATAATAAATCATCATGACTCTTAATAAATTCTTTTAATTCAGTATTATTTAACACAAGAAAATGATCATACAATTCATCGAATTTTTTATCAAAAAATCTATCATATTCCATTATAGATTCCTTGTATGAAATATCCTCTTGTGATGATGGGGATTGGAAATATTCCTCAACAAAAGAATTTTCTTTAATTTTATGTAAACTCATAATAAAATCTTCCTTAATAACTCTATTATAACAGGTCTAAAAATTTATATAAATTCGCTTCAGTTTCTGCATTAATTGTTAAAATATCATTTTTAAAATCATCAGATGAAGTGTGACCTAAAGAAATAAGATTTGAAGGTTTATCTCCTCCTATAGTTAATGCAAGCGTGATTAATGAAAAGTCATCGAAATTGGATTCTAATTTATCTAAAAATTCAGGATTTAATAAATCTTTGATTCCTATATTTTCAATAGAAATTTTTTTAATTTTAATCTTTTCATTATTTCTTATATTTTTATCCATAGTATCCCCTTTAAAAAATGTTGCATACAATAGTTAAATAAATATTATATAAATAATTATTATATAATACTTTTCAAATGTTCCATTATATTAGGAAAAATTTTATTTTAAATACTTTTCAAAGTAGTAATATATTTTATATCTAAGTTTTTTAAATCATTATTAAAATCATTTTCCAGTTTTTCCAAATTTTCATCAGAATCACTAATTAAATTCAAATCTAATTGATTAATATTTCCATAATTATTAGATAAACCCGATAAACTCATGCCACATTCAATGCGTCCAAATTGTCTTTTTTTATTAACAATATCCATAACCTTTTTTGAAGATTCATCATCTAACAAATAATTATTAGAAATAGATAATTTAATAGTTTTTTTAATAAACATGAATTTGCCTCCACTCATTTATATTTATTAAATTAGAAATCATCATATTAGTTTATATGTTTATATAATTAGTTTTTATGTTTTCAGCCATATATAAAATTATAGTACTTTTCAAATGCTCGCTTATATATTAAAAAAATTATTCAGAAAAAATTTTATTTAAGTCTTTTCTGAAATTTATTATGGATTCTTCAGCTAAACGTTTAGCTAAATCTTCATAATATTTTTCATCATAAACAATATTTTCATCAGTTTTTTCAGATAGATACGCCATCATTTTAATTAATCCTCCCTCAATATTATTTGTAATATAGTGGAATATTACATTTGGGACATCTTGCATGTTTTCCTGTGAATTTAGTTTTACAATAAGTGCATTCATATCTATTTGTGTCACAATTAATATTATTCCCACAATATGGACATTTATTTGTTGCGCCTTTAAATTGTTTTTGACAATACAGGCAAGTATATATTTGGTTTTTAGCTTTATTTTTATTATTGAATCCTTTAATAATATAATATAAAATAATTAAAGGGATACTGAATAATGCTAACATGAATGATACTGTCATTGTGGGTATTGCTAAAACTGTTCCTAGAAACATTATTATGATAATTGTTGCAAAAGCACTTGCAAACATGCTTTCTCTTTTAGCTTCAAATTTAACATTTCCTTGTTCGGCTGCACGTTTTTTTCTTTCAAGTTCTTCTTGTTCTTCTCTACGATGCCTTCTAGAAGCATACATTGTTGTCAGTTGTTGTCTACTATCCATTGTAAAAAAACACCTTCTCATCAATTAATAATTGGAATACTTTATTAATTATATTTATAATTGTTACTACTTTATAACAATTATTATAACATTATTGTTTCATGATTAACAATTGAAGATTTTAGTTATATTTTCTTTAATATTTAATCCATAACTTTTTCATTTAATTTTGTTGTTCTAGTTTAGTTAATCTTGCCATTATTTCATCCATTTTATTTAATTCTGATTTTAATGTGTGATTTTCAGTTTCAAGTTTAGTATACTCTGGACTTTTAATATTCAAATTATTCACATCTAAATTTATAGTTAAACAATCCATATGTTGAATATATTTTTCACGGAGTTTGTTTGGATCTTCAAAGAAATATGATTCATCTGTTGCATTTTGTGATTTACCTTGCATACTGTTTATATCTTCTTTGTTCATTCCATTATTTTGTAATGCACTTGCATGAAATTTGCGTAACATATGGCTACGGAAGCGAATATATGTTCCTTTTTTCCCTAAATCTAATTTATTGTTGATTTCGTTGAAGTAATTAATAAGTGTTACAGGATGTACTGTGAATAAAAAATCGTTGTTTTTAATATTTTTATTAATTGTTAGTAAGTAGTTTATTATTTCGGTTACTGCTTCTGGACTGCAAAAAGTATGATAATACTTATTTGTTTTAACACGTCTTATCTTAAAAGTAGGGATTATATCATCCCTATTTTTTAAAATGTTGATTACTTCATAAATATTATTACTGTTATGATAATCACTAGTTGCATTTAAGAAATCTTGAATAGTGATGTTTAATGTTTCTCTCCTAGCACAGCCACTGCTGGACATGAATAATATTATTGCTCTCATTAATGGATTAGCTATTTTTAAAGATTGTTTAATAATTTTTTTGTCAGGTAAATCTTTAAAAGTAATGGGTACTGGTTCTGTTAGATTTTTGTTGCTTTGTAAAGGTAGGTTGTGTATTTCTATTTCGTAGTGTTTATAGATGGATATTATTCTACCTAATGTTGATTTAACATAGCTTTTTAGGTAGTTTTCTGTTAAGAATATTCTGAATTCGATTAGTCTTTTTTTTATTTTTCTGTGTTTCCATCTTATGCCTTTTTCTTCTTCTGTTTCAGCTTCTTGTATTAGTTCTACCATGGTTTTTTCATTGTATTTTGCATATAATTCTATTGATGCTTGGTATATTCTTTTGGTGGTGTTTTTGATGTTTCTTGTTCTTGCGAAGTCCTCTAATAGTTCTTTGTCTGTTTCCATATTCATTATTTCTACCTTTATTTTTATTTTTTATTGTTGGTAGAGTGATTGAAAAGTATTAGTATAATGATAATGTTAATTATTTAAAGTCATTAATAAAATTAATGTTAAATAATTCCTCTTGAAGTAATTTTAAAAGCAACTTGTTTTCCTTCTGCTAAACTTCTGTGGCGAATTAAGGTAGCTACTCTCTCATTAATATTTTCACTTTTTTCTAATTGAATTATTACTTTACTCCAATATTGTAAAATAGTACCACCAACAGCTTTAATATCATTGTTGCCTTCATTATCAAAAGAACTATAAATTTGATTTGTTAAAAGAACTGCTACATCATATTTACGAGCAATACCAGATAATATTCCCATCTGCCTACCTAAAACTTTATTTAACTTCGAAGATTTCATATCATCTACCCTGTAAAGTGCAACAGCAGAATCCAAAACAACTAGATCTACTTGATTATTATTCCTTCTAAACCATGTTTCAATAGTTTTTAAGTCATTATCTTGTTCTAAAAAATTAGTTGGTTCAAAAACCATTATATTACTAGCTACCTTGTCAAAATCATAATTAGCTATTTGTTTAATCCTATTAATTGAAATACCACCTTCAGTATCAATATAAATGACTTTTCTACCACTTTTAGCTACATTAACAGCTAATGTTAAAGCAATGTTACTTTTACCCGAGCTTGGAGGTCCAAAAATCTGAGTTATAATACCTTTTTCAATTCCTCCATCTAATATTTCGTCTAAAGAGGAGTTAGATGGAATTTTAGAATTATCTTCAAAATTAGCTAATACTTTCATATGTAGTTATATTGTAATTAATAATATATAATTATAAATTTTTTAAATCATGCTTTCAAATCATTTAAATAATCACAAAATTATATTATAACTAACAATTAGGAGATAATTATGACTAAAAAAATTATTACATTATTTCTCGTGATAATCATATTAATGTGTTATTTAAGCTTTGTTTATGCTGATAATTTGAATGAAACAGATGATGATTATATAATTGCAAATTCAGGAGGTTCTAATGGTATTGAATTTAGTGATGGATATACCGGTTTTTTAATTGATTTATCAAAATTATCTACTGAAAAAGGTGAAAAATTCACAACCAGTTCAACTAGTGAATTACCCTCCGACTTTGAAAATTACTTAAAACTTGCAATAATTGAATGTTACAAAGCAGATGAAATAAATGAAATTGGAAATGTGATAAACATATTATCAGGTGATGATTATCAAAACAGTGATAATGAAATTGTTCAAAATGTCATTAATTCTGAAAAAAACATAGGAAATACTGCAATTGTAAATATAAACAATAAAACAGAAGCAACATTTAATTTTAAACTTTTAAAATCTAATGATAAACAAATATCGAATTATTTCGCATATACAGTATCATTTAAAACAATATACGCTCCTCAAGATGATAAAGAGGAACTTGATAACAACACTAATTTAAATAATAATGAAAATACCTCTTCAAAAGATAATACAATCATAAAAACAAATACCATCAAAAACACTAGTAAAAAAGTTAAAAATCAAAAAAACAACACCACAACCAATCCAAATAGAAATATTGAAAATAACACTACTACTAAAAATCAAAATGCCACAATTGTTCATAACCCCCTTAATAATACTACAAAAGAACACAACGCAACAATGACACACAACCCCACAAATAAAACCCAAGATCCAATATTGGAAAAACTTCTACAGAATACAGGTAATCCAACAATTATGTTAATTGGTGTAATTGTTATTATTTCAATTGTAGTAATTGTTAAAAGTAAAAAATAATTAGAGATTAATCTCTTTTTATATAATTCATCTTATTAGAAGTTAAATCAATAATTGTAGATGCTTTTGATTCGATTGGTCCTACATCAATGACCAAATCAACATCACAATTTAATTGTTTTAAAATATCTTTAGGATCATCTAAGACCTGTTCATTAGAAATATTAGCACTAGTAGTTGTTATTGGAAATAAACTAGCTAATTTACAAGCTATTTCATTTTTTGGAACTCTAACTCCAACAGTAGCTCTCCCTCCAGTTACATAAAGTGGAACAATCTTAGATTTATATAAAATAAAAGTATAAGGTCCAGGCAAATATTTATTTAAAACTTTTTTTTGAAGAATAGACACATTAGCCACCAAATCAATAGATTTAGTATTAGAAATTAAAATTGAAAGAGGTTTAAGAAAATTCCTATTTTTAATATCAAAAACTTTTCTAACAGCAGTATTATCAAAAATATTAGCTCCTAATCCATAAACAGTGTCTGTTGGATATAAAATAACACCACCATTAGCTAAAACTTCAATAGATTCATTAATAACATTTTCATCTAAATTATCATTTGTAGTTTTTAATATTTTCATTAATATTACCTAACAATTATATATGGATAAAAACTTTATATAAAAGTATGCTCGAAAGTCTAAGACCATTTTTAACAAAAATATTGAATCCAATTGCTCAAAATCTTAATATAAATCCAAACATTATAACTATTATCTCACCATTCGTAGCAATAATAGCTGCTTATGGATTTGCAAATCATATGTTAATCTTAGCTACAACAGCTATTTTAGCTAGTGGATTTTTAGATGTTATGGATGGAGCCATTGCAAGATATCATAATAAGTCATCTAAATTTGGAGCATTTCTAGATTCAACAATGGATAGATTTGCAGATGCAATAATATATATTGGAATCATATTCGGAGGATATTGTGATTGGTTTATTGGCATATTAGCTATTCATTCTGCAATAACAGTAAGTTATGTAAAAGCAAGAGCAGAATCACAAGGTGCAACATGTAATGTTGGAATAGCTGAAAGAGCAGTCCGTATGATTATTTTAATGATAGGTGCTTTAGTCGGATATTTCACTCAATCAATTTACTTTACATATATAATTATGATTTTAGTGATATTATCCTACATTACAGTATTTCAAAGAGTTTACCATGTTTGGAGGCAATTAAAATGAGTGAATTAAAAAGTCCAGAGAAGATAGCTATTGATATTAAAAAATTAGAGAGAAACTTAAAGCAAGTTGAAAATATTGAATTTATTGGAAAAGAAAAAGAAGTTTATGATAGAGCTATTGATTATTGGAATGATTCTAAGTATTATCTTAAAAAAGAGGATATGCGAACAGCATTTGGATGTATTGAATACTCACATGGACTACTTGATGCTTTAAGGATGATTCATAGTATTATATAAAAAAAATAGATTAGTGAATATTAATTTCACTATCCAATAAAGATTCATCATTATTTTCTAAAATTTGACCATCTAAAACTTCAATTACACGATCAGCTAATCTTGCAACATTCATATCATGAGTAACTACAATTAATGTAACATTATTTTCTTTATGTAACTTGTCAAGCTCTTTTAAAATTTTATTACTAGTTTTAGAGTCTAAAGAACCAGTGGGTTCATCTGCAAGAATGATTGATGGATTATTAGCTAAAGCTCTTGCAATAGCCACTCTTTGTCGTTCACCACCAGATAACTTATTTGGCATTTGATTAGCTTTATTTCTAAGACCAACAGCGTCTAATAATCCTAATGCTCTTTTAGTCATTTGTTGATTAGACCATTTTTTAGTGAACATTGGAATTTTAACATTTTCAACAACTGAAATATTTGGAATTAAATTATGAAGCTGAAAGATAAAACCTATTTTATCTCCTCTAAATTCACTTAATTTTTTATTTTTAAGTAAATTATATCCTGCAACTGATATTGAACCACTATCTGGCAAATCAAGAGCCCCTAACATGTTTAATAATGTAGATTTACCTGATCCAGAAGGACCTATTATCGATACAAATTCACCTTCTTCAATTGTTAGGGATATTCCATTTAAAGCTTTAATATGTCCATTTTCATAGCTTTTCTTTAAATCTTTAATTTCAACTACATTTTCCATATTATCACCTATTCATACCTCAATGCTTCGGTTGGTGGTAATTTAATTGCTTTAATAGCAGGATAAATCCCTCCAATAATACCAACAATAAGAGCTACAATGAATGCTTCTGCAAATATACCAAGTGTAAATACAGGAGTCATTCCACCTAAAAATTCCATTTGAGTTAATAGTTCAACTCCAATGACTCCAACAAGAGATCCAACAATTCCTGCAGTAATCGTAATTACAATAGATTCACCAACAATCATTAAAAGTATTCTTAAATCTGACCATCCAACAGCTTTTAACACTCCAATTTCACGAGTTCTCTCAAATACTGACATAAGCATTGTATTAATTATTCCAATTCCACCAATTACAATAGCCAAAAGTGAAATACCCCAACTAGCCCCATTGAGCATATCAACCATATCTTTAGCCATTGATACATCAGCTAAAGAAGTAATAACACTTAAATTATCACCATATTTATTTTCAAGCTCACGAGCTACATTATCAACATCAGCATCCTTATTAACTTTTACAAAGATAGATGAAATATTTTCGTCATCATCTACAATATCACGAACATTATCTAAAGTCATGAAAACTGACATGTCCTGAAATGAAGTACCAGATTCAAAAATACCTACAATCTTGAAGTTTTCATTATTAATTTTGATTTTATCTCCTACATCCACTCCTTCATATTGACTAGCAGTTACCTTTCCAACAATTACTTCTTTATCATCATTATCATTTGAAAAAAGTCTTCCTTCAGTTATTGTTAAATCTGCATAATTAACAGATTCTGGATGAATTCCAATAACCGTTAACATCGGAATATTTTCTGTCATGACTGTTGTTGAATAAATACCAATAGCATCCTGAACACCATCTTGCGACTTTATCTTATTTATCCAACTTTCATTAAAAGACGATGAGCCCATCATTGATGATGAAGAAGATGAAGTATTAGAACTTATAATCGTGATGTCTGTACCTCCAGCATGAAGTGTATCTTCAGCTGAAGTTATCAAACCTTCAGTTATACCACCTAATGCAACAATAGTAGCTATTCCTATCCCTATTCCTATAATAGCCAAAATTGCTCTACTTTTATTTCTAAAAGGATTCTTAATAATCAACGAAAAAAATGACATAAACTTAATTATTATTAAACTTTATATTAACTTTATGGATTTTAAAAATGAACTATTGGAAAATGTTGATAAAATTCACACGACAAAGCTTGGTATTGAAGGTGTTAAAAAGAATTTAGGAATCAATTGTAATAATGTAGTTGAATATTGTATTGATTTAATTGAAGATAATAACTCATTAATTACTCAAAAAGGTAAAAATTATTATGTAGAAATAGATAATAAAATAATCACAGTAAATAAAAGCAGTTTTACAATAATAACTGCACATAAAATAAAAAAAATAGAGATTAAAAATCTCCACGATTATTCCATATCTTCAAACCTATTTTCAAGTTTGCTCATTACACCAGGAAGTGAAGTATATTCCATTTCTTCAGCAGGTAATCTGTGAGGTTCAAATGGACCGTGTCTTCTAATGTAAGATGCAATTTTAGCAGCTTGTTCTCTAGTTGGGTCAAATGCAGGGTCATCGAATAAATCCACAGGACCAATTAATTCACCATTAGATACCTGGAAACCTAAACCAATTACTCTTGGTGGTCCATCAAATCTAATTGGATTTGCTTCTTCTTCAGAAACAGGCATCATTGGACCATTGTGAGATCCTCTCATCCATCCACTTACCATATGAGGAAATGCAAATGGATCTACACATTCACCATTAGCAGGAAATCCAGATTGAGCTCTTACAATACATGCAGGATCGTCTTTACCGACATATTCCCCCGCCATCAAGTTTAATCTTTCAGTACTGATAGATGCTGCGATTTCACCATTTTTTTTCCATACTCTTTTAATTACATATCTTCCAGTAGAACCGATTAAAGCAAGCAAATCATACATCTCTTCAGGACAGTTTAAGATAACTTTTTTATGTTCAATTACATCAAATACTTCAAATTTAAATCCATCATGTAAACTTGGGTCAATAACAAGCCCTGCAGTATTAAATGGGTCTGCAAACATTCTAAATACTGGTAAGTTAAATGCACCAGGTTCTGTTTTATCACAGCAGAATACTAAAACGGGATCAGAGGGTCTTTCTTTAAATTCCATTTCAGCTACACCAGGACCCATACCTTTGATGTTTCCAGAGAAAGTGTCACTTAATAAATCTTGACCTGCACCATATAATTTTAATTCACGTGCTCTTTCAGTAGCTTTCATAAATGCATCATATGCAGTTTTATGTACTTCTTCGTTTTCTTCACCATTATGATGAGTCATGATTAAATCAATGTCATCTCCACAACGGGAGATGTAATAATCAGATAAGATATTGCTTTCTAAAGCTTCATTTAAAACTTCATCACAAATATCCATTAATTCAGGGTGTGCTACACAGTGTCCAGACACACTTCCAATATCAGCTTTAATTACACTAACAGTAGTTTTCATTTTAATAACCTCAATTAGTAAATTAAATATTTACTATACAATAATAGTTTTTGATTTGTATACTATTTAATAATTATGATTTATTAAAAAACAAGGAAAATCAATTATTTAATTAACCTTTTCAAAAGCTTTTTGAATATACTTCTCTTGATTCATATCATCAATTGCCTTTTTAACTCTTTCTAAATCTGCCCTAGTTTCAGGATATTTTGGAACTGCTTTACAACCTCCATCATCAATTTTAGAAATTTCAAATGTTCCAATCTTACTTGCAATATCAGAAATCTCGGTTTTGTCCAAACCAATTAACGGAGATAAAATCGGCATTTCAACCCCATAACGAGTAGCTAAAATATTATTAAGTGTTTGAGAAGCTACTTGACCTACGCTACTTCCATCAACAATAGCCAGTGCTCCATATTTTTTAGCAACTCTTTCCGCTATTTTATACATTCCAGATTTACATAAAACACAAGTCATTTTCTCAGGAGCATAATCCTTTGTTGCTTGTAAGTATTCTCCATAATCAACAATGTACATTTTAATAGGGACTCCTTTCGCGTAATTTTGAAGTTTATCAACCAATTTACAAGCTAAATGAGTAACTTGAGATCCTGAAAATGGAGATGCATTAAAATGAAGTGCAATCACCTCACATCCCCTTTTCATCATCATATAAGCAGCAACTGGAGAATCAATGCCACTGGATAATAATACAACAACTTTTCCTTGTGTTCCTAATGGAAGACCCCCAGAACCTTGAATTTTTTCATGATAAATATAAGCATCATCATCCCTTATTTCGACAAATATTGTTAAATCAGGATTTGATAAATCAACTGGAGATTTTATTTGTCTTTTAACAACACCTCCACAATAACCAGCCATTTCTTGAGATGAAAAATCGTGTTTTCCAACTCTACGACATCTAATTGCAAATTTTGTATTTTCATCTAAAATTCCATCATTAATAAGAGTTTTAGTATATTTGCTTAAAACTTTATCAATATCTTCAAAAGTAGAATATGTTGAAACAGCAGGAGAATAAGAAACAACACCAAAAACCATTTTAAGCTTTTCTAAAGCATCAAAAAAATCCTTTGGAAAAATATAAATTCTTCCTTGATTTCGATCAACATCACAATCAGTTGCTGCTTTAATGTTCTTAATCAACTTTTTTTCAAATTTAGACCTTATTTTTGAACTTTTAAGTCCGATTTCCCCATATCTAACTATTATTAAATCATAATTCATTTAAAACCTCACTTAATAAAATTTAACTGTTAAAAAAATAATAAGAAAACTATAATAATTTTAAGCTTTATACTAATTAAAACTTTGTTTCATTATTCTAAACACCCAATCGGAATAACTTTAACTCTGTCTTTTCTTGTGTAAGCATATTTCCCACCAGTTAAAATAGCTAAAAATTTTGGTTCAGGAATTTAAACCTCATTTTTTTCTTTTGCTTCTTTAATTAGCTTATCCAATCTTAATAAATTTTTTGCAGCCTTTTTTCCTCAAGATTTCCTAATTTAAATTCTATTAATGCATGATCCCCATTACTTAATGTTAAAACACAATCTACTTCTAACCCATATCGATCACAATAATAACTAACTCTCCCATCATGCCCCATAGGCTTTAAAAGAATTTTAACTTTATCAGGATTTCTTTTAACACCATCTACACTAGACATGCCACTTTCACAAATAATATTAAAATAAGATTTGGCAATGAATAATTGTTGTTCAGTAGTTTTCTTATTCAAACTTTCTGGCCATCCTCCACGACAAGAAGCAAAAACCAAATCTTCAACCGGCAATTCAGAACTGATTCCATTAATATTTAAATTTGGATTCTCATAGTTCAATTAAAGATATTTTTCCATTAGATTCACCACTTTCATATAGAAACAAGATTAGACCAAATAGCTAGGATGAATGACATGGAAAAAATACAAGAATACATTAAAGACAACGAATTAGTAAATAAATATGATTTATCAGAAAAAGTCTTTGAGCTATACCAAAATGATATTAATAATGGTAAAAATCCATTTGTTGATAAAAATTATATGGAAACACTTGTCTATAGAACATATAATCACAAAATAAATGAAGGATACATCCCTAATGGAGTAGAAATCGAACCTGAAATATATGATGATAAATACAAAGAAATTACTCATAAAATTGATGAAGAATAGGATTATATAATGCAACCCAATTACAAATTATCAAAATCTCAATCTGACAAAATTAATAAAGCTCTTAAAGAATATACTGATAATATATGGCTTAATAAAGAAGAATTTGATGATTATAAAGTTAGAAAAATAATCTGGGATATTATAGAAAACGGATAGTCATATAATTAACAACCACTTATGATAAGAAAGTTTTTAACTTAACAAAACAAAAATAATATATGGATTATGTATATATAGATGAATCAGGAGAACTAGCAAAACAAACAAAATACTTTGTCATTGGAGCCATCATAGTAAAAAACCCAAACATATTAGATAGATTGATTAAAAAAGCTAGAATAATACATAAGAAGAAGATAGGTGGTTCTAATGAGCTTAAAGGAAATAGAACAGACAATGCAATCTTAAAAAAGCTATTAAAAAAACTCAACAAAAAAGATTATAAGGCTATAGTAATTACATTGGATAAAACAAACATTTATAAAATTTCTAATACTTATGATTATAATAAATTATATGATACAATAGCTTCACAACTAGCTAAGGAATTAAATATTACAGATTCGACTAATATTATAATAGATAAATGTAAACCAAAGGAAAAATATGTGAATAATTTCAATAAGATGTTTTTAGATAATTTGAATAATCCTAATGGTTGCAATGTTGACATTAAACATGAAGATTCAGTAAATCACAAAGGTTTACAAATTATTGATATAATTGCATGGTCTGTATTTCAATGTATGGAGCATGACAATTCTGAATTTATTGATTTACTTGATAATTTAATTGTAAAAAAAGTTTTTGAAGATTGAAGAACCCCCTCGCCGTAATATAGTCGTCGCCTGTGGCGACGAAGCTAAAGGAGGCTGAACTTCTTTTATATAAAAAAGAAATTTTTACCTTCTAAATCTTTCAATTATAATTTATATGCAAAACCTATATTTAAATGTATGTATACAATATTAATATTAAAAAAATCACCAAAATTCTCAAATTTAGTAACTATAGTAAATTACAAAACTTTTTTTAAAAATGTTTCACTCCACCAATTAAAGAAATTACATTCATTAACTACTTTAAAATATGTTTCAACAAAAAATTCTTCTAATTTTTCTTTACAATCATGATATTTTCTTTTAACATATATTTTACATGTTCTCCATGTTTGTTCAATAGGATTAAATTGTGGGGAATAAGGAGGCAAATATATTAAATTCATATTTAAAATTTCACATATTTTTTTAATTAATTCAGTTTTATGAACGCTATAATTATCTAAAATAATATGAATTGTTGGTTCTGAATAAGAATATTGTTTAATTTCTTCTTTAATATTTTCAAATAGAATTTCACGTTTTGTTAAATCAATTCTTCTTTTATTGTCTAAACTTTCTTTTTTACTTTGTTTTTCCAATTTTGATGCTAATTCAACAGTTGTTAATTGATTATTTTTAATGTTTTTCATTATTTTATTTATAAAATCTTTTTTATTAGAATTTTTTTCTAAAAATTTTTTGTTGAATTTGATTTGAAGATAAATCAGAGTCTAGCAAGACTTTATTTAATAAAGATTTTAAAAGTGGTATTTCAGTATTTGCTATCTTAATTTCAATTAAAGCCTTTGCTATATCATGAGCTTTAGATGTTTCTGAAATAGTTAAACTATGATTTCCTATTAATGCAATAGAACCTAAAGCATTGACTTTAAATTTATAAGGATTTTTCTTTGCTATATTTTTTGAACCTTTTTTTACATACTGATTTTGAAGAATTATGGTTGATTTTGAATTGATGAACCATCAAAAAAGACTATTTTTTCATTTTTAGTTAAATCAATAACTTTTAATCTTTCTTTTAAAATTTCTTTTAGCATTTTCAGGTTGCTTTGTAAAGAAAGGGATAAGCTTTATTATAATTAAATCCACACTTTCTAATTATCTCACCTACCCTTTTTAAGCTATAATCTACATTAAATTCTTCTATAATTAACTTATGAACATCTTTTCTTGATAATTTCTCACCATTATCTACCTTTTCTTCAATTAATTCTTTTAATTTTAAAAATTGTTCAGTAGATAATTTAGAAGGACGTCCTCCAGCAAACTTAGGTTTTAAACCCTCAAATCCACCTTCATTGTACGCATTTAACCAATTATAACCTGTTGGAATAGTTATATCAAGTAATTCACAAACATAATCTAATTTTTCACCTTTATCAATCATGCGAATAAATAAAAGCCTTAAATAAATTTTATAATAATAATTGTATTCGTTGAGTAAATCTTCTATTTCTTTAGTGCTTAAATGTTGTTTTAAATGTATTTGTTTTCTTCCTACCATAAATTATTATTTATAATTTATTATTTAAAAAAGTTTCGTAATTTACTAGAATATCCAAATATTTATCCATCATGATCACTTCACAAACTTTAGTAATTCCATCATGATGGATAAAAAATTAAAAAAAGAATGGTTTAAACATCCTTAAATTAAATCAACAGCTGTTTTAATAGCTTCTTGCATTTTAGAAGTGTCTTTACCAGCACCTTGTGCTAAAGTTAAACGGCCTCCACCGCCTCCACCTAAAACGCCAGCTGCTATTTTAATAATTTCATTGATTTTAACTTCATTATCAATAGCTTTTTTAGATGCTGCTCCAACGATTTTACCATCATTATTACCCATAATAACAACGTCTGCTTTTCCATTATCTGTAAAGTCAGTTGCAATTTTTTGAAGTTCTTTAAAATCACCATCAATTAATTCTGATACAACTTTAAGATCTTTAATTTCAACATAATCATCTGCAAGGGAGTTCATTTTTAAACTAGCTATTTCAGATTTTAACTTGTCAATCTCATTTTTCTGTACTTTCCATTCAGAGAAAAACCTATCACAAGTTTTTGGAAGTTGTGAACCTTCAACTTTAAATACTTTTGAACTGTCAGATAATAATTTATTATCTTTTTGAATTGAATCAACAGCTGCAAGACCCGCTGAAAAATCAATTCTTTCAACACCATCTTGAACTCTTTCTGTTTTGTTGATTTTAATAGCTCCAATATCACCAGTTCTTAAAACATGTGTTCCTGCACAAGCTTGAACATCAATTTCAGGGATTTTAACTACACGAATAATTTTACCTGGAACAATACCTCCTTGATAAAGTTTAAAACCATATAATGCTTCTGCTTCATCTCTTGAGTGTAATTGAATATCCAAATCAATATTATTCATTACATATTCATTAGCCAATCTTTCAATTTGATTAAGTTCCTTAGGAGTTATACGTTTGTAGTGTGATAAATCTATACGAGTTCTTTTAATTCCTTTTTGAGCTCCTGCTTGCCAAATGTGTTGTCCTAAGATTTTACGAGCTGCAGCTACGATTAAATGAGTTGCAGTATGATGACGGGCTAAAGTGATTCTTCTATCCCAATCAATAATTCCACTAACATTTTTACCTTCTAAATCACATACATCCCCATTAACATAGTGTAAAACAACATTATTAATTTTTTCAGCATGATTTACTTCATATGTAACTTCATCAACAGTTATTTGACCAATATCTGAAGGTTGACCTCCCCCTTCTGGATAAAATATTGTTTTATCAAAAACTAATGCTTTACGACCATCTTTTTCAACAATTCCTAAAACATTAGCAACAAATTCTTTTTGGTAGAAATCTTTATAGAATAACAGATCTGTTTCAGGATAATCAAGGTCAAATGTAGATTTTTTATTAGAATCATCTTTTTCATGAGCTCCTGCTACTAAAGTAAAGAAATTGTCTGGAACATTTACTTTAAAATCCTTATCTGCTAATTCTTCAACACTTTCTGGAGGAATTCCATGTGCATCATATAAATCTATTAACATTTCAAGAGGCATTTCGTTTTTACATTCTTTTTTAAGTCTTTTAATAGATCTTTTAACAATGCTTTTTCCTTTTTTAATAGTAGAATCATATCTTTCTTCCTCTAATTTAATTATATTCATAATATGTTCTTCAGAATCTTTAATTTCAGGATAGAACTCAGATAAGAAGTCAAGTTGAATATACATTATATCAGCTAGAGATTCCTTCATATTTAAATCTTTCATAAATCTAACAGTTCTTCTTAAAACTAAACGTGCTAAATAACCTTCTTTTACATTAGAAGGAATGATTCCATCAGCTAACATGAATGCAAGGCAACGAGTATGATCTGCAATAATATAAATAGCTTCCATTGGTTCAGCAGCTTTTAAATATTCTTCAAGAGAAACACCTAAACTATTAGCCACCTGTTGACGGAGTTCTTTTAAATCCCCAATATCCTCAATATCCATCATTCCAGCTATTTGAGCATTACGACCTTGAATTTCTTCGTTTATCTCCACACCAGTTAACTTTTTAAGTTTATCAACCACTGGTTTAAAACAAGCATCGTATGCTGTTGGTGTTCCTTGTGAAATCCAAGCAATTCTTTCAAGACCATAACCTGTATCTACCACTTTAATTGGAATTTCTTTTTTACCACCATCTTCTAAAGTTTCGTATTGGATAAAAACTAAAGTAGCTAGTTCTACTCCTCTACAACACACTTCATAACATGGTCCTTCATTACCACCACCACTCCACCAAGATTTGATGAATG
The DNA here is from genome assembly GCF_001639275.1 of Methanobrevibacter oralis. Classification (NCBI taxonomy): domain Archaea; kingdom Methanobacteriati; phylum Methanobacteriota; class Methanobacteria; order Methanobacteriales; family Methanobacteriaceae; genus Methanobrevibacter; species Methanobrevibacter oralis. The sequence continues at coordinate 39,066 of NZ_LWMU01000092.1, read as the reverse complement.
TAATTTCTTCGGTATTAATCCCTATATATTCAAAGAACTTATGGCAAAGTTCTATTGTTCTATCTTCCCAATAAATAAAATTATCTTCAGTATTAATTACAGTATGAGATCCCATTGTAAAACAAGTCATGTGCCTTCCAGTTCGCCCTACATTATCAACATCATTAAGACGAACAGAAGGTTGTGCAATTTCAAGAGGATTGGCTGGAGGTTTAACTAAACCAGAAGTTACCCATGGCTGGAAACAAAATATTGAAGCTCCAACTAAAAATACATCATCTCTCCATCGTTTAGCTAAAATCGGGTATCTAGGTATAGCTACATGGCCTTCATTTTCTAAAAATTCTTTGAAAACTTGTTGAATCTCATACAGATTATAAGGTTTATCTGTTGCAGGATTGTTGATAAATTCATATTCATCACAAGGTGCATCCCCACAAGTGTCCCTATCAACTTGTGAATAAAACTCCTGCCCACAAGTCTTACAATTTTGTTTTTTATAATTAAGTTCATTAAATATTTCTACCATTCAAATCAGTCAAATTATTTATTAGTAAAATTTCTGTTTTTTATTAAATAAATAATTATCAAAAATTAGCGCTAAAAACTGATTGTAAAATATATTTAAAATTTATTAAAACCCTTAAAAATAGTTTGAAAAAAAGAAAGGTGATAGATTAAAAAATCTATCCGAATAATGCTCCTAAACCAGCTGCTGCCTCTTCTTCAGAAGCACCTTCGTCTTCTTCTTCCTCTTCTTCAATAGCTTCTTCATCTGCTACTTCTACTGGAGCTGCTGCAGGAGCCGCTGTTGCAAAAGCTGCAGTTTCGATAGCTTCATCAATATCCACATCTTCTAAAGCTGCAATTAAAGCTTTTACTCTTGCTTCATCAGCTTCAATACCAGCTGCTTCGATAATACTTTTAACATTTTCTTCGTTAATATCTTTTTCTGCACTGTGCAAAATCATTGCCGCATATATATATTCCATGTTATCACCATATAATTTTTAAATGTAGGGTTATCATAATAAAAAATTTTAATTAATTATTTTAACCGAAGAGTGCGCCTAACCCAGCTGCTGCTGCCTCTTCTTGATTTTCTTCTTCCTCTTCCTCCTCTTCTTCAACAGCTTCTTCTTCAACTACTGGTGCAGAAGATACTGCAACATTAGCTAGTTTTTTAGCTAACTCATCATCGATTGCACCTTCTTTATCAACAACTGCAGAAGCAATAGCTAACATTCTGGATTGTACAAGACCAATGAGTGGTTCAGAAGTTTTAGAAGTCATTATAGCTCCTTCTACACCAACACTAACTGCTTTGTTGTATGCGAGAGATATAATTGCGGAAATTGTTTCATCAGTAGGTATCGCTGCATTAACAGACAAGTTGAATGCATTTGAAAATGCTCTTTGAACATCTGCTAATGTTTGTTCTTCGTCGATTGCAAGTACGTCAGAAGTATAAACAGATTCATCTTCATATACTGCTTTTAAATCGATTCCCACTTCCATTGGATTAATATCCATTCTTGATAAAGTAGCTGCAACATCCTTAGATACTTCTTCACCAGCTGCTACAACAACAGTTTCTTTTGAAACAACAATTTTACCTTTATCTATTCTTGCAGGAATTCCAACTTGTTGTAATTCACCTAAAAATGGACCTGGTTCAAATCCAGTGTCACCTTCAGGTACAATAATATCTTCAGGAGCAATTGATCCAGCTTTAGCAGGAGCTGAAGTTTTACTGTCTTCTAATATTTTGTACAATTTAAAAGGATTCATTTCAGTTGCAATAACTGCAACTTGACCATCCATATAATCAGATAATTCAACAATATTATTTTTATCACTATTACAATCTTCGAGAGCTAAATTAATAAGGTTAATTTTAGACATTCTAATAACAGCATTACCTTTGAGAGTTTTTCTCATTTCTTGGAGCTGTTTTGCTGGAATATTCATTAAATCAACGATTCCAACAACATCATATTGGTCAATAATACCTTTAAGCTCGGTAACTTCTTCTTTTTTCCATTCAGCAACATGAGCCATTAGATCACCCTCACTACTGGTCCCATAGTTGTTTTAATAAACATGGATTTTATTTGACTTCTTCCTTTTTCTAAATGACGGTCTAAGACTGTAAGAACAGTTTCAACATTTTCAGCAACTTCTTCAACTGGCATGTCTTGGCTTCCAACAACAATTTGGATAGTAGGTTGTTGTTTTATACCAACTTTAACAGTACTTCGTAATCTTTCTAAAAGAGGATCTAATTTGATAGTAGCGGGCACTGGTTTTGGCATTTTATTACGAGGCCCAAGCACTGGACCTAAAAATCTACCAACAAGTGGCATCATATCAGCTTGAGCTATAAAGAAATCTACAGAATTTGCAGCTTTTTTAGCAGCTTTTCTGTCTTTTCCCAACTCCTCTAAATCCTGTTTATTGATTACAAGACTTAAGCCAGCGTCTTTAGCTTGAACAATAAGTTCACCGTCAGCAATGACTCCGATTTTTACATCTTTGCCACGACCGTTAGGAAGAGTAACTTCCTCATTAAACCTATTTTCTGGCTTTTTGACATCTAAGTCACGGATATTAATAATAATATCTACGGACTCAGTGAAGTTTCTCGGCTTTGATTGTTCTTTCGCCTCCTTCACCGCGTTTATTACATCTTGTGTCATATTATCCCCCATGAACATTTGTTCATTGGTTATTCATTTGGTTTCATGAGTATCGAATACAAGAAAAATTATTTCTAAACGATTGCATGAAAAAACAGTATATCAATTATAATAAATTATTATAACATCATATACACTGCATGATTAACTTAAATTTTAATGATCATACTTATTATACTAAGATATCATCATATTTTCCAGCATCAACATCTTTTTGTGCTTCTCTTGGGTCTTTACCATCTACAGATAATCCCATACTTACACAGGTCCCCATTACTTCTTTGACACCTGCTTTATAATCATTAGCAAGTAATGAATCAAATTTCATTCTAGCTATTTTTAAAGCCTTGTCTATTGGTAAATCGTTAACAATATCTAAACCTGGTTCATGAGAAGCTTTTTCGATGCCTAGTTCTTCCATGATAAGTGAAGTAGTTGGTGGAGTACCAATTTCAATTTCAAAATCTTTTGTATCTCTATCAATGTTAACAATAACAGGTACTTTCATTCCTGCAAAGTCTGCACTTTTTTTGTTGATTTCTTCAACTACTTGCATCATGTTAATACCGAAAGGTCCTAAAGCTGGGCCTAATGGAGGTCCAGGAGTAGCGCTGCCACCTTCGATAAGAACTTCGACTGTATCTTTAGCCATCAGTCAGCCTCCTTTTGAATTATTCTAATTTGATCAGCTTTAACAGTAACCGGAATAGGTACTGCTGCTTCTATTAACTCAAGAACGACTTCTTCACGTGATTCATCAATACGAACCACTTTTGCCCTTTCACCTTTAAACGGACCAGACACCAATTCAACAATGCTTCCTTTCTGTATAGAGGAAATAATAGGTTCTGGTTTTAAGAATCTTTTTACTTCATCAAAAGTAATAAAACTACTACCTTCGACAACACCTCTTAAATGTTGTATTTTCATGTCAGGATTTCTTAAATCTATTTTAGTTGAAGATTCAACCAAAATATATCCTTTTAAAGATTCTGGAACAAGAATTGCTGAAACACCTATACCAGCAATTTTAGCTTTACGAGCTAAAAGCCTTGCAACATTTCTTTCTTGACCCGCTGAGGTCTTAAGAGCATATATGGAACTATTAGTATCTTCCATAAAAAATTCACCTATTTCTAATAATTTATACTGGTTAATGAACCTCTTCAATTTATTGAAATTGAATATTCTTAGGTAATTCGATCTTAATCGAAAATTTACTAAGCTATCCCCTATGTCCTATAGGTTCAGATACAAATAATATCCAACTTAATGAAGTTAAAGTATTATTGTACATTTAAGATAAAATCATACATTAAGTTAAAAGTTATTATAAAATCATAATTATCAAGAAGTAAAAACCTGAAAATAAGATTTTTATAATATTAATATTTGTATTAATTATAGTATATAAAGTTTTCAAAAATTAGTTGTTAAATAAAACTAAAATATTATTATTAAAAATTTTGGGTAAAAAGTAATATGATATAAACTTAATTATAGACCAATAAGTTGACCTAATAAAACCAATATAAAACCAATTACACCAATAACAGCTACTCCAATTGCTGAAACTTTAGCGAGATCCAAATATTCTGGCCAATCAGGTTTTCTTGAAACTTTTAATACTCTTTTACTATCTTTAATAAATTTGCTAAATTTTTCTTCTACATTCATTTAAATACCCAAAATAAAAACTAATAATAGAAAGTATTTTTAATTTAAACATTAATAAACTTTTCTATCAATAATAAAAATAAATTAGAAGATTCCATCAATGAAATCATCTAATTGATCATCAGTTGAAGCATTTTCATTTGATTCATCATCTGCTTCTTCAATTGAATCTGAAGTTGAAGCATAATTTGATTTAATACCTGAAACAACAACAGTAGTTCTAACAACATTTTGGAGACTTTCATCAATTTGAGTACCCCAAATAATATTAGCTTCAGGATCTAATTTATCAGCAACAACTTGAACAATCTTTTCTGCTTCATGTAATGTTAAATCTGAACTACCAGATATGTTGATTAATGCACCTTTAGCATTTGAAATATCAATATCTAATAACGGACTGCTTAATGCTTCATGGACAGATTCTAAAGCCCTATCTCCAGAGTCAGATTCGCCCATACCTATCATTGCCATACCAGATCCACCCATGATGCTTCTAATATCAGCAAAGTCTAAACTTACAAGACCTTTTTTAGTAATTAATTCTGTGATTCCTTTAACAGCCCTACCTAATATTTCATCAGAAACCATAAATGCTTTGTTTAAAGGTAAATTTGGTGCTACTTCTAATAACTTATCGTTTGGAATAACAATAACAGTATCAGCTGCATCTTGTAATTTTTCTAAACCTTGCTCAGCATTTTCTCTTCTTATAATTCCTTCAGCAGAAAATGGCATGGTAGCAACAGCAACAGTTAATGCACCTAATTTTTTAGATAATTTAGAAATAATAGGAGCTGAACCAGTACCAGTTCCTCCACCAAGACCACAGGTAACAAATACCATATCGGCACCTTCTAATTGTTTTCTAATTTCATCTTCGCTTTCTTCAGCACATTCTTCACCGATTGCTGGATCTCCACCAGCACCTAATCCTTTAGAAGTTTGCCTACCTAAAAGAATTTTTTTACTAGATTGACTATAAAATAAATCTTGAGCATCAGTATTAACAGAAATTGTTGTTGCTCCTTCAATTCCCATTTCGTTTAATCTTGAAATAGTATTATTTCCTGCTCCACCTGCACCAACAACAAAAATGTTAGTTTTAGCATTATTAATCATACCTATAAGTTCCTCATCTATATCAGAGGAAAATGATTCAGGTGATGTTTCTTCCATTCTTTCTTCGGATTCTTTTATTGCATCATCTATAAATTTCACAAGTTAACCCCACAAATTCTGCTTATATAATTGTTAAATATTTCTATATTAACTAATATTTAAATGCAACTATATTTAAAATTTAGTTTGAAAAATAGAAAATAAAATAAAAAATTTAATAAACGTAGATGTGAAAATTTAATTTTCTAATAAATAATATTCTCATTAGAGAATATTTTTAAATTTATAATTAATAGATTCCAACAAATGGTTAAATCACATATCTAACCCTCTTAAAAGATTATTTAAAAGTTAAATTAATAAAATTTAAAATTTACTTTAAATATCAAACAAAATATTAATTATATACTCTTAAATTAAAAAATAAGGATGAATTTTAAAATAATCTATAAAAATCATGATTAAATATTAACAAATAAAAATTTTATAATAAATAAAAAGAAAAGAACTAAAAATAATAAAAATAAGCTTGTTTCACCTATGAATAAAATAAAAATTATTATATTCTAAAATAAATCTAAACATTTGCAATAAGAAGAGATAAACTGTTCTTAATTGTTTTAAAAACACCTTAAAACACTGGGAAAAGCTTTATATACTATTAAATAAAATATTATCAATCATCCCGAATAATAAATTCTTTAAATAGAAATAAATAGCATATATTTAAAAATTATTCATAAAATACAATTTATAAACAACTATTCTTCAAAAATTTTGATGAATAAAATAATATAAATTAAGCTTAATGGATAATAAATAAATAATTCTTAAAATAAGAATTAATGTTCGGGTGTGTTAATATTAAAGAGGTTTAATATAAATGTTTAAATTTGATAAAGAGCAAACAGTATTTGATTTTGCTGGCGTAAAAATGGGCGGTCAACCAGGAGAATACCCTACTGTATTAGCAGGAACTATCTTTTATGGTGGACACAACATCATCAATGATGAATTAACTGGAGATTTTGATCCAGCTAGAGCGGAAACCTTACTTAACGATATGATTACTATCTCAGAAACAACTGGAAATCCATGTATTGCGCAAGTATTCGGACAAACTGAAGAAGCAATTGTAAAATACATTGAGTTTGTTGGAGAACAATGTGAATTACCATTTCTCATAGATTCCACATCTGGAGATGCTCGGGTTGCAGGTGCACAATATACTGATGAAGTTGGTTTAACTGAAAGAGCTATTTACAACTCAATCAATATGGCAGCTGACAAATCTGAATTAGAAGCACTTAAAGAAACTAATATTGATGCATCTATTCTTTTAGGATTCAATCCGATGAACGCTACAGTTGAAGGAAAAATAGCAATGTGGGAAAATGGAGACGATGGTGCTTACGAAAAAGGATTACTTGAAGTAGCTGATGAATGTGGTATTAATAAATTTATGATGGATACGGCAGTAACCCCACTCGGACAAGGTGCTGGTGTTGCAGGAAGAACCTCATTTGCTGAGAAAGCTAAATGGGGGTATCCAGTTGGATCAGGTATTCATAATGTGCCATCTGCATGGGACTGGTTAAGAGATTATAAAAAAGAAGGCCATAAAGATGCATTTACTGTTTGTGATATCGGTGCAAACATCCTTCAAGTAATGTGTGGAGGAGATTTTGTTCTATTTGGACCTATTGATAATGCTTCTATTGCTTTTCCTGCAATTGCACAAACAGACATGTTCATAGCCGAAGCAGCTGCAGATTTAGGTACTGAAGCAGTAGAAAGCCACCCAATGAATAATTTATTGTAAATTTCTTTAATGAATCTTTAATATTTTGAAATCAAAAAAAAAACTACAAATCTAAACATAAGCAAATATTGAAGAGAGATAAAAGGGATTAGCCACCCTTTTATCCACACATTGAGTGTTGGCAGATATTATTTAATTTTGAATATTTTTCATTTTAAGTATATCTATTTTTTTTAAGTTAATGATACGAACTTTATTGAATTAATTACTGAATGTAAATCCATATTTTTTTCTTTAATTAAATTTTATAATCTTATTAGGTTGTATGATGACGCAATTATGAACATTAGGTTTTGAACTCTTTTTAAAACCTTTTAATGGTATATCATTATAATGGTATATTCTTTTAAATGTGCTGTTGTGTGCTTCTACTGTTTTTGAACATAATTTCTATATTCTTCTATTCCTTCTTCTGAAGACATTAAGCGTTCAGTTTTGTAGGAAACTTCGTTGAGATATCCGCGTTATTGTTCTGTGATTGGTGTTATAACATGTTTTCCTGAATATTCACATTTTTTTACATTCATCATAATTACGAATAAAATAATTTAACTTTATTATCCACCTCCTATTCTCCATTGGTGCAGGGTTATGTGCTATCGAGCGTTGATTCTTTTTTCATTGGATAAATGAAAACATTTTTATAATTCATCAAAAACAAAACAATACAAATAGCAAATTATGATTTTTCATGGATAATTTTCCTGATTTTTTTTCTAATCTTTGCTGTAGATGTTGGAATATTAGAGCATTTTTATACCCTAAGTTATTTTATGTAATTCAAGTTGACTAATGTTGAATATTGATTGTATCTGCACTAATTATTTTTGTGGTTTTAGGTTTAAATTAGTAGAGTATTTGATTTCATTAAATTACTGGAATTTGATAAATGATCATGATGGGGATTTTGAACTACATTAACAACCACATTAATCCATAACTTAGACTGGGATATCTCTTCCCAACTGAACAATTTATAATAAATAATTTTGGAATATCTTTGTCATTTTATCATTTAGTTTTCATCAAATATAGTATTCATTATCCATTTAAAGCCAAAAACTTTTTTGACCCGGACTAATCCAAGCAAATAGCCACCAATAAAAAAAAGTAATATACAACTTTTTCATCATCCTGATAATAGATTCATTACATATGATTTCTTTGCACTTCGCCTAAACCCCTTAATTTCATTTTTAGACAATTCCTCAACCAGATTTTAATAACTTTAATTAAAAATAATAAATTATTAACAATTAATATAATAAAACAATGAAAATAATAAATAATAATTGAAAATATATTTGAATTTAACTATTGAATTAAAAAAAGAAGCTAAATTCGCATGAAAAAAAATAATAAAATATGAAAATGAATAATATTAAAAAAATAGTATAAAAACAGGATGAAAAATGAAGATTAATTAAAACTCAATAATTTCTGCCAACACTAACATTTATAAAAAAAAATGTTAATCATTGCCTCGGCATTGCAATAATTTCATGAATTTCTAAATCAAATAAATCTTTAGAATTAACTGGAGTTAATATTACTGCAGTATCAACACCATGACCTTTACCACCAATAGCTAAAATTTCTTCACCAACAGGCACTAATCCTGCATCAGCAGCCATTATAGAAATTTCAGCCGCTACTTTAACACCATGAGAAAACATTCTTAATGTATCAGCAACTATGTCTAATGGAGCATGACCACCATATTTGTTTGTAACACCCCTATTTGCACCACTAAATGCATGAGATCCAAAATAAGTTTCAATACCTAAATTACTTAACTTAGAAATCATTTCATCAGAAATATCTTTTTCATTTGGAGCAGTAAATCCTACATTATGAGAAACATTAATTATTTTTATATTATCCCCCAAGGCTTCATAAAGCTTCAATGCAGAATCTCCAGATGCAGATGCAATAACAACATATTTAATATTATCCATATTGTCTAATCGATCTTGAACAACACTAATTAAATCTTCAGTATAATTTTTACCTTCATTTTCAAAATATGTAATAAATTTTCTTATCATTATATCAACCTTAAATTATAATAATATATAGTTATCATATATTTATTGTGACTAATTTTTATTAAAGATTATTATGACAACACAATTAGATAATATAAAACACATGATTCATGACAACTACATTGTAATTCCAATTGAAACAGGTTACATAAAACCTCATGAAAATTTAAATCAAATTATCAATCCGGCAAAAGAAATAATGGAAGATGGGGATTACTTAGTTATTGCTGAAACACCAATATCTGTTTCACAAGGTCGTTTAATTGATGAATCTAAATATAAAGCATCACTTAAAGCTAAATTTCTAACAACAGTTTGGAGCAAATATTTGTGGGGATATATTTTTGGACCAATTTTAGGAATTAAAAAAAGAACAATTAAAAACTTAAGAAAGCTTCCCAAAGAAACAAAAGCACATAAAGAAGTTATTCTCCAATTATATGGATTAAAACATGCATTAAAACCAGCATCAGAAGCAGGTGTAGATTTAAGTAATGCACCTGGAAGTTTTGTTTCACTTCTTCCTAAAAACCCCGAAAAAGTAGCTATTGAAATAAAAAAAGAAATAGGGAAAGATGTTTTTGTAATGATTATAGATACTGATGCGACATATATGAAAAATAACAAATATTTCACAGGTCTGCCAATAGCTATTGAGGGCATTGAAGCAGACAAAGGTTTTTTTGGATATGTTAAAGGACAACTATCTGAAAATATGGGATCAACACCTTTAGGATGTAGTGATAAAATAGATGTTGAAACTGCATTAAAATTTGCAAATATTGCTGAAGATTATCAGAAATCATTAGCTAATGAAATGAAAACTATACATAGTGTAAAATCTGTTTTAAATGTAGATATTGATGAAATTACAATTGAAACTCTTGATTCTATAACACATACTCCTGCAGTAATAATTAGAAAAAAGTAGTTTGTTATAAAAAAGGAATTATTACTAAAACTAAAAAATAGTTTGAATAATGCCCAATAATTAAAATTAACGAACATTAATAAAATTTTTATACAATTAAAAAAAACATATAATATTATAACACATTAATGAGGGTGAAAATTGATTAACTTAAACCCATTTTCACGATATAGAAACATCCTAATACCCCTAGCGGATGTTATCTGTATTATAATCGGATATATATTTACATTTTACTTAATTATTGATGCAGAACTATTCTTTAGTCCAGAATTACAATTAAGCATTGTTTTATCAATAATCATTTATCAAATTGTATTTAGATTAACTGGAAGATATAATACAATAATACGATATGAAACCGAACAAGATTATATTACTTACATCTTACTTTGTTTTATATCTTCAATTCTAGTTTCACTTAGTGGAGAATTATTATTTCACTTTTCAGAAGTTTCAGTAAAACAAAGTGTTGGTAGTGGATTAATAATTGGTGTTTTAATTGTAACTTATCATTTAACAATCAGATATTCATTCATGTCAAATATGTCAGGTAGTAATGATAATAGTAATAATGAAAAACAAAAGAATTTGTTAATTATTGGAGGAGGATACGCTGCTAACGATATTATAACAACAATAAGATCAACACTGAAAGGAAAATACAATATTGTTGGAATTATTGATGACAATCATGCCCGTTCAGGATATTATGTTTCAAGAATTAAAATACTTGGAGATAGACATGATATTATCAAAATTTGTGAATTATATGATGTTGATTTAATATTTTTCTCAATAGTTAATATCGATAATCAAAATAAAAAAGAAATATTAAATATTTGTAGAAAAACAAATGCAAAAGTTAAAATTTTACCTGGATTAAGAGAATTAATCACTGAAAAAGACTTGTACAACACCTTAAGAGATGTCGAAGCAAAAGATTTACTTGGACGTGAACCTGTTCAATTAGACAATAATAATATCCACAGTTTAATAAAAAATAAGGTTGTTTTAGTTACTGGTGGAGGGGGATCTATTGGTGAAGAACTTTGTAAACAAATAATGCTTTATGAACCTAAACAACTACTTATGTTAGATATTTATGAAAATAATTTATATAATATTGAATTAGAACTTAAGGATAAATATCCTACAAGAGATATCAAAGCAATAATAGCTACAATAAGAGATGAAAATAGATTAAAAGCTATTTTTAAAGAATATTCTCCTGAAATTGTTTTTCACGCTGCAGCACACAAACATGTGCCTTTAATGGAAAATAATCCCACTGAAGCTATAAAAAATAATGTATTTGGGACTTATAATTTAGTAAAAGTTTGTGATGAGTTTAAAACAAAAAGATTCATATTAATTTCAACAGACAAAGCAGTTAATCCAACAAACATAATGGGTGCTAGTAAAAGATTATGTGAAATGATTATACAAGCTAAAAACAAAGAAAGTGAAACTGAATTCGTTGCTGTGCGATTTGGAAATGTTTTAGGAAGTAATGGATCTGTAATTCCATTATTTAAAAAACAAATTTCAGAAGGTGGACCTGTAACTGTAACCCACAAAGACATTACTCGATTCTTCATGACAATTCCAGAAGCAGTTTCATTAGTTCTTCAAGCAGTTACCTATGCTGAAGGTGGAGAAATATTCGTATTAGATATGGGAAAGCCCGTTAAAATATATGATCTTGCAAAAAGCCTTATTGAACTGTCTGGATTAAAATTAGGTGAAGATATAAATATTAAAATTACAGGATTAAGGCCTGGAGAAAAACTATATGAAGAATTATTAATGGCTGAAGAAAATCTAGAAAAAACAAAACATGAAAAAATATTTATAACTGAACCTATGAATTTCACAAGCCAAGATATCGAAGATAAATTAGATTTATTTAGAAATCTACTTAAAAATGAAAGTGTTTCTAAAAAAGAAATTAAAAAAACAATGGAACAGTGCGTTCCAACTTATAAAGATCCTGAAAAATAAAATGGAGATAATTTATGAATATACCCTTTTCACCACCCGATATTAGTGAAAAAGAAATAAACTATGTGATGGACGCATTAAAATCTGGATGGATTACAACTGGACCAAAAACTAAAGAATTTGAAAAAAAAATAACTGAATACTGTGGTAGTTCAAAAACTGTTTGTTTAAGTGCGGCTACAACATCTCTTGAAATGACTTTACGTTTATTAGGTATAGGAAAAGGAGATGAAGTTATTGTTCCTGCATATACATATACCGCATCCTGTAGTGTAATTTGTCATGTTGGTGCAACTCCTGTGATGGTAGATAGTCAAATTGACAGGGAAGAAATGGATTATGAACAAATGCAAGATGCGATAACTGAAAAAACAAAAGCTATTATCCCAGTTGATATTGCAGGAATCTTATGTGATTATGAAAAAATCTTTGAAATAATTGAAGAAAAAAAAGATTTATTTAATGCTAATAGTGAACTTCAAGAAGCATTTAATAGAGTTATTGTAATTGCCGATTGTGCACATGGTTTTGGTGCTATTCAAAATGATAAAAAAGCAGGAAATATAGCTGATTTTACTTGTTTTTCATTTCATGCAGTTAAGAACTTAACAACCGCAGAAGGTGGAGCTGTAAGTTGGAAAAATAATAAAAATATCAATGATGATAAAATCTACAAAGAATACCAAATTCTTTCACTTCATGGTCAAACAAAAGATGCCCTAGAAAAAACACAAAAAGGTTCTTGGGAATATGATATTTTAATTCCTGCTTACAAATGCAATATGACCGATGTTCAAGCAGCTATCGGGCTTGGACAACTTGAAAGATATGAAAAAATGTTAAATAGAAGACATGAAATCATAAAAAAATATGATGAAGCTTTTAAAGGAAGTAAAATCATAACTCAAAAACATTCATCTAACAATTATACTTCATCAGGACACCTATATTTAACCAGAATAAAAGATATTACTCCTAAAGAGAGAAATGAGATTATTGTTAAAATGGAAGAAAAAGGAATAAGTGTTAATGTCCATTATAAACCATTACCTTTATTAACTGCATATAAAAACCTTGGATATGATATTAAAAATTACCCAAATGCATATAATCTTTTTAAAAACGAAATAAGTATTCCTATATATTCATCATTAAATGATAGAGAAGTTGACTACATTACTAAAAATTTATTAGAAATTTTAGAAGAATATTAGTTATGTTTTTATAATAAAAATAATATATCTAATAATAATATTAATATCTTATAATATAATTTTTTTATTTTATAAAGTTTCCATAAATTGATTATAAGTAATTCAGGGGAAATTAAATGATAGATGATCCATTAGTAAAGACTTTATTAACCAATGTTGTCGAAGATGAAAATAATTTACAAATTATAAAAGCACTGCTTGATGGTATTGAAACAGACGAAGAAATTGCTGAAAAAACTGAAATTAGACTGAATATTGTAAGGAAAATATTATATAAACTTTATGATGTGGGTTTCGCTAGTTACAAAAGAAGTAAAGACCCTGAAACTCAATGGTATACTTATACATGGAAATTTGAAGAAAACGCTATAATTGAGCATATTACTAAAGATTCCGAAAAATATTTAAAAATGTTAAATGATGAATTAGAAAAAGAAAAAAATAATATGTATTTTGTATGTCCTCATGGACATTTAAGACTAAATTTTGATATGGCAACAGATTATCAATTTATGTGCCCAGATTGTGGTGAAGAACTAACATTCCATGACAACAAACAAATAATTAAACAAATAGAAGAGGATATTAAAATGGTGCAAAGTAATTATGATTCATTTAACAAAAAAGTTAAAAAATAGATAATATGGAAATCAAATTACTTTATAAAGAAAAAACACCTGAAAATATTATAGCACACTCAAAAGCAGTATGTAATAAAGCTATGGAAATAGCTTCTCATTTTGAAAATGTTGATAAAGACCTTATCAAAAAAGGTGCTTTATTACACGATATTGGAAGATCAAAAAGTCATGGAATCAATCATGCAATAAAAGGAGTAGAAATAGCTAAAAAATATGGATACCCCCAAGATGTTTTAAATATTATCGAAAGACATGTTGGGGCAGGAATTACTGAAAATGAAGCTATTAAACTTGGACTTCCTAAAAAATCTTATATGCCTCAAACTTTAGAGGAAAAAATTGTAGCTCATGCTGATAATCTAATAACAGGAGATAAAGAAGTGGGTGTTGATTTTGTTATAAACAAATGGAAATATAAAATCAAAAACCCTGATGAAAATATTAAAAGATTAATTAAACTTAATGAAGAATTAATAAAACCTTTCGAGGAATAATATGAAAGTAATTTGTTCAAGTGAGGAATCCCTTTATCGTCCTGAAGCAGTCCGTTGGAGAAATAGAATGGAAATAATGAAACCACTAGGTGATGTGGTTGTTTTATTACCATGCAGTATGAAAAAACCTTATTCTAATTCTAAATCACATCAAAAATTTAGAAAAGCTAGTAGATCCTATCAAGAACTTATTGTAACATCCCCATTTGGAATTTGCCCAAGAGAATTAGAAAATACATTTCCAATTCAATCATATGATGTAAGTACAACAGGTTTCTGGTCACAAGACGAAATTGATACTACTGGAAAATTAATAGAAAAATATACTGAAGGTAAAACAGTAATAGCTAATCTTAGTGGAGGATATCTTGAATCTTGTAGCCAGTATGTTGATGATTTTATAAATGTTTGTGAAAATGGAAAACCAACATCCCCTGATTCAATATATAATTTAAGAATGGAATTAAAAAAACATGATAAAATTCCAAGAAGAGAAAGACTATTACATGAACTTAGATCAATAGCTATGTATCAGTTTGGACCTGAAGGATATAATTTTATTCCAGATGATGTTAAAACAAAAGGAATGTATCATAAAAAGATTCTTTCAAATAATAAACAATTAGCTCTTTTAAATAAAGATTATGGTTTATATAGATTGAATTTAGCTGGTGGAAAAGTTTTAAAAGATTTAAATATTAATATTGTGAACATTGATTTTAACTTAGAAACTAATACTGTTTTTGCACCAGGAATACAAAAAGCATCCCCTAATATAATTCCAAATGATGAAGTTGTTGTTATTAGAAATGACGAAGTTGTTGGTGTCGGAAAAGCTATTTTAACTGGTCGAGAAATGGAAGAGTGTAGTAATGGTATCGGAGTTAAAATAAAACATAGAGTAAAATAAATTAACCTCTGATTTAAATAATCATGTATAAATATAATAACTTAATATAAAATAATACAATAAAATATAGGAGACTTAATATGTCAGAAGATTTAGTGAATGATATTAAAAATGCGATTTCTATTATAAATGACCCGCATATGGGAATTAGTATTGTAGAGATGGGTATTGTACAAAATATTACTACTAACGGTAATGAAGCTGAAATCATACTTAAACCAACCAATCCAGGATGTATGAGTATCACTCGTATCGCTGCTGATGCAAAACAATTAGCAGAAAAAGTTGATGGTGTCGAAAAAGCTAAAGTTACTGTTGAAGGTCATGCTATGGCTGATGCCATAAATGAAATGATAAATAAATAGAATTTTTTAAATCTTATATAAAAAACCATGTATGACCACAACAGTTATATATGGTTAACAATATAAGTATAAGTGTTGACAATTACAAACAGCTCGTTTTTTTATAGGCTAGTGGCACAGCTTGGTTAGCGCGCTCGGCTGATAACCGGGAGGTCATGGGTTCGAATCCCATCTAGCCTACTTAACTATATTTTTATAATAAATATATATTCTAATTATTAAGATAAGCATTATATACCATGTTCCACATATATCTTCTACAATGTACAAAAATGAGTAGTAGTGATAATAATGTGGGAAAAAATAAATGAAAAATTCAAAAAATATCCTGCAAGAATCAGAGTTGCAGAAAAAATGATTGAACTTGGACTCTCTTTAAGTGAAGATGGAAAAGTATATTGTGGAAATCTAAAAATAAATGATAAATCATTAGCTAATGCTGCAAATGTTGATAGAAGAGTTATTAAATCAACAATTGAAGTGATAAAAAATGATGAAGAGTTACATAACATATTTTACAATATTATTCCTGCTGGAACCCTTTTAAAAAATATAGCTAAAAACTTAAACTTAGGAGTTATTGAAATCGAAGTAGGATCTAAAAGTGAAGGTATACTCGGATCTACTGCAAATTTAATATCAAAAAAAGGTATTGGTATACGACAAGCCTATGCTGAAGATACAGAATTACAAGAAACCCCTATATTAACAATAATTACAGAAGAACCCGTTGGTGGTGAAATAATAAGTGAATTTTTAAAAATAAAAGGAGTAACAAGAGTATCGATTTATTAATTTAAATCGTTCATCATTGCTTCTCTTTCTTTGTCTTCTTCTTCAAGAACCTCTAAAAGTTCTTCCCAAGCTTCTAAAGATTCTTTAGCAGCTTCTTCTGTTAATTTTTCAATTGCATAACCTGCATGGATAAGAACATAATCTCCAATTTCTACATCATGTAAAAGATCCATTTTCGCCTCTTGTCTAGCCCCTCCAAAATCAGCGAACAATTTATTTTCCTCTTTATTAATCTCAACAATTTGAGCTGGTGCTGCAATACACATATACAATCTCTCCAAAATTTAATATATACAATACTTAATAAATTAATATATATAAAATTATCTAAAGGTGAATAAATGAAAAATATTGTAATTGGATCAGGCCCGGCTGGAAGATTAGCTTCCCTACAGCTAGGAAAACTTGGTGAAGATGTTAAATTAATTGAAAAAAATCATATTGCAGGTACCTGCTTAAATGAAGGTTGTATGGTTATTTGTGCTTTAACTGACGTGACCAAATTTATAGAAACAAACAATAGGTTTAACTCTTATGGATTTATTAAAAGCCAACTTGATATTAGTTATGATAAAATAGTAGAAAAAATAATTGAAACACAAAAAATACTTAGAAAAATAAATCAAGAAGAAAACGAAAATGTTGGAAACGATATTATCTATGGCGAAGCAAAACTTGAAGGCAATGAAGTTAAAGTTAATGGCGAAAGCCTTGAATATGAAAAATTATTAATAGCTACTGGAGCACGCCCATTTATCCCAAATATTAAAGGAAGTAAGTACGTATTAACTAATAAAGACATTTTAAAACTTGATAAGATTCCTGAAAAGCTAAATATATATGGTGGTGGAATATTAGCTGCTGAAGTTGCTAATATATATTCCTCATTAGGTAGTGAAGTTAATATAATCACTAGAAGTAAATTTTTAAAAGAAATAGAAAATGAAACTAAAGAATATATTCTAAAACATATAATGCCAGATATAACCCTCTATGAAAACACTACTATCATCGAAGCTTTTAAAAATAAAGTTTTAATCGATAGCGATAAAGAAATAGAAGGCATTCCATTTTTTGCAACTGGAAGAAGACCAAACAGTGAAATAGTTGATGGTTTTGTTGAATTGAATCCAAACAAAAGCATCAAAGTTAATGAA
Source organism: Methanobrevibacter oralis (assembly GCF_001639275.1). Classification (NCBI taxonomy): domain Archaea; kingdom Methanobacteriati; phylum Methanobacteriota; class Methanobacteria; order Methanobacteriales; family Methanobacteriaceae; genus Methanobrevibacter; species Methanobrevibacter oralis. Next base: position 21,187 of record NZ_LWMU01000092.1, on the reverse strand, counting down.
ATGATGCAGACTAGTGTAGAAAATGTATATGCTGCAGGAGATGTTACAGGTAATTATCAATTAACACCAGTAGCGAGAATGGAAGGTATTGTGGCTGCAAGAAATATGGCTGACTATCCAAATAAAATAAGCTATAATTGCATTCCTCAATCAATAAGTTTAAACATGGATGTAAGTTTTGTGGAAAATGAAAAAAATAATTGTAGTGACAATGAAAAAGCAAGTATTGCAATACCTGGAATTGCAGGAAGTGGTGCTTTTTGGAAAATATTAACTGGTGATACCGGCCATACAAAAATTGAGTTTGATAAAAAGAAAAATAAAATAAATAAAATAAATTCAATATCTCCATCATCTGCTAGTGATATTGCATACATATCCTATTTAATGAGAAAAGATTATGATTTAGATGATTATTCTGACTTTTTAGAAGTGCACCCCTCAACCGATGCAAACTATAAAATTATAAAAAATATGTGGTTATAAAACCACTATTTTAAACCCTTTAACATTTTATCTGCTAAATCATCACTGGCATTCGAACAAATATCTGCATAATAAAGAGCACGTTCTTGAAGACTATCCATAGTATCAAAAGCTTTATTAACATTTTCAACAACATCTTCAACTTCAGATTCTATTATAGCTCCCTTAAATACATCTGCCATATTATGATATCTACCCCACTTTACTCTTGTTAAAGCTACAATAGGAGTTTTGCAAGTTAATGCTTCAGCTAATATCACACCATCATCTGTTAAAACAGATAAATCAGCATATGTAAATAAATGATTAATCCAATTTATATATCCTGCAAAAATAACTTTATTTTCATCAACTAAATCCAAATATTCTTCTTTTAATGGACGTCCAACTAAAACAAGATTATATTCATCTGTATAATCAGAAAATATTTTAAGACCATTTAATACTCCTTTAAAAATAGATGAGCCTGATGAGAAGACAATAGTCTTCTTATTTTCATCAAAAATAGGATATTCTTTTAGCTTTTCTAATGCTATTTTAGCATCCCCACTACCAACATCCTCAGCTAATGGGTAAAATGATTTATCTGTATTTTTTGGAATTTTGTCCCATTTAAAGATATTGAGTTCTGGTAAAATATAACATTTATTTAATTTTGGACAAACAAAAGAATCAAGAGGTGTTGAAATTAGAGAATATGCTGGTTTTCTAGCTAATTTAGCACCTACAGATCCAACAATTGCTCCTCCTCCCAAAACACCAACGACAAAATCAACATCAAGCTTTTTAATAAGACTTCTAGCTTTAAAACTAGCTTTGATCAATCTAAATGCCGCTTTAATAGTTGATATTTTTGTAGCAGCATGACCTCCTGCTTGTGGAACTGAAATTCTATGCCAGTTATATCCTTTATCATCAAACATAGTATCATGAGCAGCAGAATCTAAAGCTACCTCACATTTTACTCCTTTTTTTTCTAATGCTTTTATAGTATTAAGAGAAATCATAGAGTCTCCTCCGATTCCCCTACCTGTAATAATAAATAAACACTTCATTAATTTATTCTCCTAGTTTTAATTTTGGCTTATTTGAAATATATGACCTAGGATGAGGTGCATATGGATTAAAAAGAAGTCTTCTAAAACCTAATGAAACTAATAATGGATTTGTAACATTGTATTGTTTATCTTTTAATATTAACCTTCTAAATAAATCTCCTAAACCCCCTCCAGTTAAAACATCCATGACAAAATCTCCAAATGCTGGATCAAGTAATCTAAGTTGTTGTCTAAAGAATACTTTAAGAGTGCTTCTTCTAACAAATGCTGTTAACAATGTAGTTAATATAAAAAATAAAATTAACCACCAAGTTCCTCCAATTAAATAAAATGATATTCCTAATGCTACACCAAATGTATGATTTCCAACTTCACCTAACATGATTTTACCAAGAAAATCAAGTGGGGAATAAGCTAAACATACAACAAATACCAATAGTGGCGTATACTCAGCAGGTATCCCATATATTGGAGCAACGCCCACAAAAATCATGACAATAGCTGTTAAAATAGACATTATCATTGTAACCATGCATGCAGAACCTGGTTGCATATCAGCAATATTTAATGGTTGAACTAAAAGTGCAATAAAAATTGAAGAAATTCCTAATCCTTCAATGAAACCTGCAGCAATAACTATTAATATTCCTAATCCTCTTGAAAGCTGACCCCATTCTATACCTAAGGAATGAATTTTTCTTCTCCCAACAATATCATCAATAAATGCAAAAATACCAATGATTAAAACCAATGTGTTGTACCCTGGTAAGAGATAAAATGATAAAATTATAAAAGGCACTAAACCTACAGCACGAGGAATTCCACCACGTACATTAGGATATAAATTACCTAAAAACCCTCTTTTACCTAGAAATCTAAATACAATATCTAATATAGCTGTACTTATCGCAGATAAAAGAAATACAAAAACAAATGCCAAAATTATCGATGAATAATACATAAAAACCACAAATTCAAATTTAAAAATAAACAATTTTTTTATTACTACTTATAACTTATAATAATTTATTCTATATAAAATTAATTTATAGGATACCTTAAAATAGCTGCCATACCACCTAAACTTTCTAACTGCTTACCCCCATCATGTTCACTACTGATTACAATAACTTCCCCTTTCATATTTTCAACCATGTCCATTGCATCACCCATATTATGACTTGCAACGACATTATCTAATATTAATAGTCTCTCAACAGCACCCATACTAATTGCATTTTTTGTTTCTTTTAAACCATAAGCTATTTTTGAAGAGTTTTTTCCTATTTCTTCTAAAAGCTGATTTACTGCTAATATTTCACTAGCAACCCTATGTTCTGAGGTTAATTTTTCAACAGTTCCTTTTTTTATAACTTCATGAATTCCTACTCTTCCACCAGATCCAGTATTTTCAATAATAACCTTTTTTGCTAAATTCTTATGTTTATTTTTAATATAGTCATAAAAATCATTTTTAACAAAGCCTGGTCCTGCAACGATGATGTTTTGAATTCCATCAAATTTAATAATAGATTCAATTACTTTTTCATAAAATTGGATAATATTTTTTTGTCTGTTTTTATCAATTAAACGTTTTCCTGAAATATTTCCTTTAATAGGACCATAATATTCAAGACCAAATTGTCGAATTAAGCCTAATGTAGCAATGTCATCTTCAATTGCAACAATAATAACAGATAACTTTTTGGAAGCTTTAATAGCTTGATTTAATCTTTTAATTGCCCATTTAGGCCATTTTTCTTTTTTAATTGATAATGGAACATTCAATTTTACTTCTAATGTGTGATGAGAACCTAATGGAATTAAATCTTCAGGACCTCTACTAATAACTCCAGTTAATCTTAATTTTCCTGTAAAAAGATGAAAACTTATATTTTCAACATCTAAACCTAAATAAAATGTTTTTTTAACTCCCCTATCACTACGTAACTTATCACCAGTAGTATCTTGAACACGGCGAGTTGTCATAGAAGAAGCATTATCCCCCACCTCAACAATATGAGATAAATGCCATAAATCATCTAATGTTTCTGGAATTACTTCAATTATTCCATCTTTTGTATCTTGCTTTATAATTTTCATGCTTTCACTGATTATTTCTCTTATTAATTATTTATATATACCTGCTAATTTAAAAAATATTAATGATTTATATGAAAATTGGGATTATTGGAGGTAGTGATGGTTTAGGAAAAACTCTCAATTACTACTTTAAAGATGAATTTGATGTGTATATAACTGGAAGAGATCATAATAAAGGTCAAAAAGTAGCTAATGATATTGGTGTAAATTATATTGAATCTAATAAAGAATTAGCTAAAATAAGTGACATACTAATTATATCAGTACCTATTCATCATACTTCTAATGTTATACGCGAAGTAGCCCCCTTTATGAAAAAAAATTCATTGCTTATGGATGTGACTTCTGTAAAAGAAGAACCTTCAAAAGTAATGGCTGAAGTATTAAGAGATGATGTTGACTATATTCCAAGCCACCCCATTTTTGGTCCAAGAACTAGTGATTTAGCTAATCAAGTGATTGTTTTAACCCCCCATAAGAAAGGAAAATGGTATGATAAAGTTTATAATTATTTAAATAATAAAAATATGAGAATAATTGAAACTACAGCTCAAAAACATGATTATATGATGAGTATTGTACAAGTTTTAACTCATTTTTCATTTATTTCTACTGCTTCAACAATTGAAAAGTTAAAAGTAGACTTATCTGAAACTGAAGACTATGAAAGTCCAATTTATAATCTTATGATTGATATGATTGCACGTATTGTAGCTCAAAACCCATATTTAACTTATTATATTCAATCAATGAACAAAAATGGACATCATATCAGAAACACATTTAGTGAAGCCGTTACTGAGCTTAGAGATGTAATTAACAATGGTGATGATGAAAAATTCATTGAAATTGCAATTAATGCAACTAAACACATGGACGATATAACAAATGCATTGGGCAGAAGTGACAAAGCTATTAATTCACTTAATCAAGAATATTCCCTGCTAACAAAATCAATTGGTCATGAAATAGCTTTAAGACATATTTACTCTGGAAAAGTTCATGTGGGAATACTTGAAAGTGTTGACAATAAAACAACTACATTAAAAAAAGGCAATGAAATTAAAAGATTAAGATTAGCTAATATTGAAGTGTTATCTGCTGAAGAACTTAAATTATGGAAAATTGAAAATTATAATAGAAAAACAGAATCAATAAGCTGTGTATTTAAAAACAATATTAATGAAAAAATTATTTTAAAAACAATTGCAAATATTGAAGACATTATTGATGTAAAACTTACAGAAAAATATAGTGGGCCACAAATTGCAGAGGATTCTATAAGTTTAACTTTTAAAATTGAAAGTATTTCAAAATATGCTATTTTAAATGTTAAAGAATTACTTAGGGGATTTGGTGGAATCATAAGATAAAATGTTTTGATTTATACGAACAAATATTAAAGTAATAAAAAGTAATTAAAATTTATTTTTAGCAATAACTATAAATAATAAATTATTTTTTAAAAATTATATGTATAAAAGAATAATATAAAAAATTAAATTGATTTAACTATTTTTAAGTAAAATAGCATATTTTAACAATTATCTAGAAAAAACATGTAATCGAAATATTTATATAGTAAAACATATACACTTATATTTGTCAAACATTAAACATACAAAAAGAAACTTTAATATTTTTTTATTTTTTTTGATGAATTTAAAATTAATAAACAATTATAAAAAGCCATTAAGGAGATGATATTATGGCAAACGAAGAAATTACTCTAAAAGTTGCAGAAGCAATATCACAAAAAGATATTGGACAAGGAATTGCAAGAATCGACCCAAAAATAATGGATGAATTAAACTTACACGAAAGAGATTTAATTGAAATTAATGGTGAGAAAAAAACAGTGGCAATTGCTCTTCCATCCCAAACTGATATAGGGCTTGGAGTTATAAGAATTGACGGATTAGTTCGTAAAAATTCAGGAGCAACAATCGGTGGTGAAGTAACTATTAAAAAAACAAAAGCTATTGAAGCTAAAAAAGTTGTTTTAGCACCAACTGAACACAATGTACATGTTCAAGGAGATGTTCGTGGATTATTCCAAGGAAAAGTAATTATGCAAGGAGATATTATTGGAACTCAAGTAAGAGCACCAAGATCCAGTATGGGATTCAATAGTATATTTGACGATTTAATGGAATTCTCACCAATGAGAGAAATTAAATTTGCAGTTGTATCCACCCAACCAAAGGATATTGTCATTATTGGACAAAATACAGAAGTTCAAGTACATGAAAATCCTGTTGATGTATCAAAAATCGAAGGTGTAACAAACTTAGTAGATGTAAGCTATGAAGATATTGGTGGTTTAAAAGAAGAAGTTAAAAAAGTAAGAGAAATGATTGAAATTCCTCTTAAAAGACCAGAACTCTTTGAAAAATTAGGTATTGCCCCTCCAAAAGGAGTTTTAATGCATGGACCCCCTGGAACTGGTAAAACATTACTAGCAAAAGCAGTAGCTAGTGAAAGTGATGCCCATTTCATTGCAATAAACGGACCGGAAATTATGAGTAAATATGTTGGTGGATCTGAAGAAAACTTAAGAGAATACTTTGAAGAAGCTGAAGAAAACGCCCCATCAATCATATTCATAGATGAATTAGATGCAATAGCTCCAAAAAGAGAAGAAACCAATGGTGAAGTTGAAAGAAGAACTGTAGCACAACTTTTAACTTTAATGGATGGTCTTAAATCAAGAGGCCAAGTTGTAGTTATTGGTGCAACAAATAGACCAGACTCTTTAGACCCAGCCCTCAGAAGACCTGGAAGATTTGACCGTGAAATTGAAATTGGAGTTCCTGATGCTGAAGAAAGACAAGAAGTCCTTGAAATTCACACAAGGAACATGCCCCTAGCAGAAGATGTTAACTTAGAAAAAATAGCTAGTAACACACATGGATTTGTAGGTGCAGATCTTGAATCATTATGTAAAGAAGCAGCAATGAGAGTAGTAAGAAGAATACTTCCTGAAATACAAAATGATGAAGAAATTCCAGAAGAAGTTCTCAAAAAAATAGTAGTTACTGGAAATGACTTTAAATCTGCTCAAAAAGAAATTCAGCCTTCTGCATTAAGAGAAGTTTTAGTTCAAATTCCAAATATCAAATGGGATGATGTAGGTGGTCTTAATGAAGTAAAACAAGGACTAAAAGAAGCGGTTGAATGGCCATTAAAACATCCTGAAACATTTAAACGTTTAGGTGTAAGACCTCCAAAAGGAACTTTACTTTACGGAATTCCTGGAACTGGTAAAACATTGCTAGCAAAAGCAGTAGCTAGTGAAAGTGAAGCTAACTTCATTTCAGTAAAAGGTCCTGAGCTCTTATCAAAATGGGTTGGAGAATCTGAAAAAGGAGTTCGTGAAATATTTAGAAAAGCTAAACAAGCATCTCCTACTGTAATCTTTTTTGATGAAATAGATGCAATAGCTGGAGCTCGTAGTGGTAATGATACTGATAGCGGTGTAACAAAAAGAGTCGTTAATCAACTATTAACTGAAATGGATGGTTTAGAAGAACTTCAAGACGTATCCATTATTGCAGCTACTAACAGACCAGACATGTTAGATGCGGGTTTAATGAGACCTGGAAGATTTGACAGACACATTAAAGTTGATGTTCCAGATGAAGAAGCTAGAATTGCAATATTTGAAGTTCACACAAAAGGTATGCCTCTAGCTGAAGATGTTAACCTTAAAAAATTAGCTAAAAATACTGAAGGATATGTTGGAGCTGACATTGAAGCAGTGTGTCGTGAAGCTGCAATGTTTACACTAAGAGATGATATCGAAGCCAATGAAATCCCAAATAAATATTTTAAAGAAGCTATTGAAAAAGTTAAACCTGGAAATCAATCTGGCGAAGAACAACTTGTTCAATATATGTAAATAGGAAGAAAATACCAAATTCTTCCTATCTTTCTAAAGAATAATCTCCTATTTTATAAACTTAATGTTTTTCAGACTTTGTTGAAATCCTATATTTTCAGTCGAAATTTAACATCGAGTTTATTTTTTTCTATTTTAAACTCTTATTTTTGGTGTTTTATAATATATTTATTTTTATTTTATTTACATTTGAAGTATTAAGTGGTATTTTATTAAAAAAAGTCTTTAAAAAGTTATTTATAGTAAAATGGAGAATATATATTTATATGAAACTAAAAAATAAACATTCTCCAAGTATTAGTTATGTTTTCTGAGCATGAAAAGTCTTTTGGATTTTGGCTTTAAAAGACAAACAAAAAAAATTTTTAAAAAGTATAAAAAGCAATTATTAAGTAAAACTGGTGAAATTCATTGAATTTAATTATAGTTATTACGTGGTAGAGAAGATTAAGCATAAAAAACCTTTGATGAAGAAATATGCTCCAAACAAATATAAAGTATTTTTAGCCCAATAAAAAGAAAATTTTCAAAATAAATAAAAGTAAACTCACAAGACTGCAAAACAGAGAAACAATACTCAAAACAACAGTATACAACATCAAAAGAGTAGTAAAAATTTTAAATTAGAATTTCCAAAGCTCAAAAAAATAATTCTATATACTTAAAGAAACTAATATTATAACTGATTTGTCAAATTATAGAGGGATATATTGACTCAAAAAAGTGAAGCTCAAAAAGGTAATATAACACCTGAAATGGAATATGTTGCAGAAAAAGAAAATATAGATGTTAAAAGACTAGCTAGATTAATAGATATTGGACGTGTTGTAATTCCAAAAAATGTTGCAAGTAATATAACACCCTGTGGAATTGGTGATGGACTTAAAACTAAAATTAATGCAAATATTGGATCTTCTTCAAAAATTGATGATTTAGATTTAGAAATTAAAAAAGCTAAATTAGCCCAAGAATATGGTGCAGATGCGATAATGGATTTGTCCACAGGTTCTGATTTAAAATTATTTAGAAAAAAAATAATGGATGCAATTGATGTATGTATTGGTACGGTTCCTATTTATGAAGCAGGAGTAATTACCCTTTCTAAAAATAAAGATATCATAGAAATGGATCCTGATGATATTTTTAAAGCTATTGAAAATCAAGCAAAAGAAGGAGTAGACTTTATGACCTTACATTGTGGTATTACAATAGATTTAGTCGAAAAACTAGAGAAAACTAATAGAATGATGGGAGTTGTAAGTCGTGGAGGAACTTTTTTAGCTTCATGGATTAAAAGTAATGGTCAGGAAAATCCATTATACGAAAATTATGATTATCTTTTAGAATTAGCATATGAACACGATATTACCTTATCTTTAGGTGATGGGCTTAGACCTGGATGTTTGTCTGATGCAAGTGATATCCCTCAAATCCAAGAACTTGTTAATTTAGGAACTTTAGTTAAAAGAGCTCAAAATGCAAATGTTCAAGTAATGGTAGAAGGTCCTGGACATATGCCATTAAATCAAATTAAAGCTAATATGGAAATTCAAAAAACAATATGCTATGGGGCACCATTTTATGTGCTTGGACCAATCGTAACAGATTTAGCACCTGGTTATGATCATATAACTGGAGCTATTGGAGGAGCTATTGCAGCTGCATCTGGAGCTAACTTTTTGTGTTATGTAACCCCAGCTGAACATTTAACATTGCCTTCACTAGAAGATGTAAAAGAGGGAGTTGTTGCTTCAAAAATAGCTGCAGAAGCAGCAGATGTTGCAAATGGACTTGAATCTGCATGGAAAAAAGAACAAGAAATGGGCAAAGCTCGTAAAGAATTTGATTGGGAAAAACAATTTTCATTAGCATTCGACAAATCCAAACCCAGAGCATATCGGAATAAGTGTGAATTAGATGATAATGAAATGTGTGCAATGTGTGGAGAATATTGCTCTGTTAAAATATCAAAAGGAGATTTTTAATGAAATATCAAGAATTAGTAGATGTTTATGAAGCATTAGAATCTACAACAAAAAGATTAGAAAAAACAGAAATCATATCTAATTTTTTAAAAGAATTAGATTCACAAACTACTGAAAAAGTAGGACTACTTATATTAGGAGTTGTATTTCCAGCATGGAGTTCTGAAGAAATTGGAATTGGGGCTAAATTGGTTGAGAGAGCTGTTGCAGAAGCTGTTGGAACTAGTCAAAATGCAGTAGAAGATGCTGTTCGAGACGAAGGTGATATTGGTCTTGCTTGTATTAAATTATACTCAAAAAAAGCTCAAATGACCTTTTTTTCAAAAGCTTTAACAATTGATTTTGTATTTGACAGTTTACGTAAATTATCCAAAATAAGTGGATCTAGATCTACCAATCGTAAAATAGCTATCATATTGGAATTATTATCACAAGCTAGTCCAACCGAAGCTAAATATTTAACTCGAACAATATTAGAAGAACTTAGAATTGGTGTTGGAGATGGTGTTGTTAGAGATGCCATAGCACAAGCATATAACATTGATAAAAAAGTCGTTGAAAGAGCACAAATGCTTACTAACGATTTTGCAGTTGTTGCAAGAACTGCTAAAGATGAGGGAGTAAATGGATTAGAAAAACTTAATTTAACACCTGGAACACCCGTTAAACCAATGCTAGCTCAACTTGCTCCTCCTCTTGATGAAATCATACCTGAAATGGGTGTTGCTATTTGTGAGACAAAATATGATGGAATTAGACTTCAAGTTCACAGAAATGAAGATGAAATCAAGATATTTACTAGAAGATTAGAAAATATCACCCATGCACTCCCAGAAATTGTTGAACTATTCGATGAATTCTTACCTCATGAAAATTACATCGTAGAAGGAGAAGTAATAGCTACAAGAAATGGAAAACCATTATCATTCCAAAATATATTACATAGAGTTAGAAGAAAATACAATGTAGAAGAAGCAATTGAAAATGTACCTTTAAAATTATACTTATTTGATGTTTTATTCTATAAAGTTCCAATGATAGATGAACCTTTGAGTATTAGAAGAAAAATCTTAGAGGATATTGTTAATACAACATCTGAAGAGATGAATTTAAGTACAATGCTTGTAGGAACACCGGAAAATATCGATGAAATTCAAGCACTATTTGAAAAGTCCATTAAACAAAACCACGAAGGAATCATGATAAAAAATGCATCAGAACCCTATATCCCAGGTTTAAGAGGTAAAAAAATGCTTAAATACAAAGCTGAGCCTGAAACATTAGATATGATGGTTGTTGGTGGGACCTATGGTATTGGTAAAAGAGGAGACTTTGTTGGATCTTATTTAGTAGCTTTAAGAGATGAAAATGATGAATTTAAAACTGTTGCATATGCAGCAACAGGTCTGGATGATGCTACATTAGAATATTTAACAGTTAAAATGAAAGAACTTGAAATTTCAACAAAAGGAAGAGAAATAATAGTAGAACCAAAAATTGTTTTAGAAATCGCATTTTCAGAAATTGTTGAAAGCCCCGAATATGAAGCAGGATATTCATTAAGATTCCCTGTTGTTAAAAATATAAGAAAAGATAAAGGTCCAATGGATGTGGATAGCATTGAACGCTTAATTTCAATGTATAATGAGAAAAATTGAACCTTAAATCAATTGGGCAAACATCATAAAATGCTAATAAAATTTGATGAAATACATCTGAAAATAATTTAATTTTATGTTTTTTTAAATAAATTTTACAAATTAAAATCCTATAATCTATTTTAAAATTAAAAAATAATAGAAAAATATGGAAATTACAGATGAAAAATTATTAAGAATAGCCCTTATAACTTGCCTCATTGGAATTATTGGATTAATCCTATTAACTCCATCTGTAGAAGTTAAAAAAGTTACAATTAAAGACATTACAAAAGCTATGATTGATGAAGAAGTAAGTATCGATTGTGTAGTAACTGATGTTTCCCAATCAAATTCAAAAAACAGTTATTTTTTAACAATTAATGATGGAACAGACAAAATTTCTTTAATAATATTTGAAAGTCAAGTCAATGAAATTCAATCACAAGGTTTAAAAATAGAAGACTTTAAAGATAAAAAAGTTAATGTAGTTGGAAAAATTACCCAATATAAATCCCAACTCGAAGTAATCCTTTCAAACGGAAACTGTTTAAAAATAATTCATTAATTATTTATTATTCAAAAATAAAACATAATACAAACTAATTTATAGGAATTTAAAACATGACTGATAAAAAAAGATTATTCGGAACTTTCGGTGTTAGAAGAACTGCTAATGATGTTTTGACACCTGAATTTGCATCAAGACTTGCAGCTTGCTATGGTACTCAAATTCAGGGAAAAGTAGCAGTTGGAGGAGATCCAAGAACTACAAGTCCAATGCTAATGGAAGCTGTTAAATCCGGACTACTCTCATCCGGTTGTGATGTAGTTGATTTAGGAATCTTACCAACACCAGGAGTTCAATATGCCGTTCGTAAATATTATGACGGTGGAGTAATGATTACTGCTTCACATAACCCTCCTGAATATAATGGAATTAAATTTTTAGATGAATATGGAATTGGAATTCCTGAAGATATAGAATTAGCTATTGAAAAATTATACTTTGATGAAGAACCAAAAAGAGCTAACTGGTCTGAAATTGGTCGAATATACACTAATGATAAAATAATTGATGAATATGTTGATGAAGCTATCTCTAAAGTAGATAGTGAAGTTATTAAAAATGCCAATTTAAAAGTAGTTCTCGATTGTGGATCTGGTGCTGGATGTTACACTGCACCATACTTAATCAGAAAATTAGGATGTGAACTAACAACCCTCAATGCACAAGCAGATGGTTTTTTCCCAGGACGTGACCCAGAGCCAATTGAAGAAAATTTACAAGAATTAATTAGTGTTGTAAAAGAGTTAAATGCAGATATTGGTCTTGCACATGATGGAGATGCTGATAGAACCATTTGTATTGATGAAAATGGAAATTTTGTCTTAGGAGATAAAACATTCACATTAGTTGAAAGAGAAATGCTTAAAGAAAATGGTGGTGGAACCATTGTAACAACAGTAGCCACATCCCAAGCAATTTATGATATTGCAAATGAATATAATGGAAAAGTAATAGCTACTGCTGTTGGTGATTTACTTGTAGCTCGTGAACTTAAAGATACTAATGGATTATTTGGTGGAGAGGAAAATGGAGGATTAATTTTCCCAGAATTTGTTTATGGAAGAGATGCAGTAATGACTGTAGCTAAAATATTAGAAATAATTGCTAAAGAGAAAAAAACATTATCACAATTAGTTTCAGAATTACCAACTTATTATTCCTCTAAAATGAAAACAGAATGTAGTGATGATATAAAAGAAGAAGTGATGTCTAAAATAGCTAATGAAGTTAAAAATACAACTGATTTTGAAATTGATACAACAGATGGAGTTAAAATTTTAAAAGATGATGGTTGGGTAATTATAAGGCCTTCTGGAACAGAACCAATATTTAGAAGTTATTCAGAGGGAAACACACAGGAAAAAGCTAATGAAATGGCCGAATGGGGAATAAATTTAATTGAAAAACATAAAAAATAAACACTGCAAAATCCATTACCATTAACCTATCAATTATTTAAAAAATACGAATGATTAAAATAAAAAGATTGAAATAAATTTAATAAAAATAATAGCTGTTTTTAAAATAAATCTAATCATAATATAAACAAACAAATTACAATTAATTAATGTTATTCTATTAGTTATTATTTATAAATATTCTAAACATTCTTCTTTTAAGAAAAATGCATCTTCATTATCCGGATTAATAAGTAATACTCGATTAAAACTATCAACAGCTTCTTTAAAGTTGCCCAATTCCATTAAAACTACTCCTTTATTTAATAAAAAGTCAATATTATTTTTTTCTAAAGAAATAGCCTTATTAAAACAATCCAACGCATCATCAAGTTTACCTAAATCAATATATGCATTACCCATTCGATTAATAGCTCCAGAATCCATTTCTGAATCATCTAAACAAACTTCGACTGCTTTATCAAATGATTTAACAGCTTCTTCTAACATTCCCATATCTGATAATAAATTACCTCTAGAGTTCCAGACTTCAGGATTTTCACTATCAATAATAATAAGCTTATCATAAACTTTCAATGCATCATCATACCTACCAAGCATTGCTAAAATAAATCCTCTCCAATAAAGTACAATAGGACTACTAGGACTATAGTTATAAGCAATATTGCTTATTTTTAATGCTTCTTCAATTTGACCAGAGTTAAGTAGTGCAATAGCTTTATTGTTTAAGATATACTCATTATCAGGCTCTATTTTTAGTGCATTATCATAACATTCAATAGCTTTACTAAACTCTCCTAACCTTGAAAGATTATCTCCTTGTTTATTTAATAAATAAACATCTTTAGGATCAATTTTTAAAGCTGCATCATAACACATTGTAGATTTATCGAACTTACCTGTGTCAAATAAAATATCTGCTCTTTTAGTAATCATTGCTTTTTCATCTATTTTATCGCCTTTCCACTCATCAATAGCTAATTTTTCAAAATAGATTACTTGAAATTTATCAGAATTACCAACACGACCCCCATACATTTTTTTAAATTCTCTAAACATGTCTTTTGAGTCTTTAAACCCTTCCTTTCTTGCCAATTCATCATTATCTTTAATATCTTCAAAAGAAATATCTTCAACATCACTAACAATTGCTTCAAAAATTTTCATTTTTTCTTTTGAAACTAAATTCCAATAACAATATAACCTATCCCCTTTTTTAAGTGGATTTTTCCATGCTTTACGGATAGTCCTTGTTTTTTTACCAGTAATAACATCTATATCATTACTTGAAAATGATAAAATTGGCATCTAATTCACCACATTCATTATTTAATTTTTTCTTCACCGAATTCGGCTGTTTTTAACCTAACCTCACCATCGAATGAATCTTTAATATCTTTAGCTAATTTTTTTAAATAATGAGGATTAGGAACTTCAACTTTTTCAAGAGCTGGATCTAAAACATTTTTATTCCTAAATTGTTGTATTGTGTAAACATCCCCTTCAATTTCATCAACAAGATTATGAATATCTTTTAATGTGTGTAATGTTGGAACAAATGTAGTTCTAATCTCTAGATGAACATTAGGATCATTATTAATTAATTTCATTGATTTTTTAACTTTAGATCCAACATTAGAACCAGTTATTTTTTTATATTTAGCAAAAGGTGCTTTAACATCTAAAGAAACATAATCCAAAAGATTTAAAGACAATAATTCTTCAATTTTATCTGGATAAATTCCACTTGTATCTAATTTAGTTTTTAAACCGATTTTGCGAACATATGATAATATTTCTATAACTGCATCAGTTTGAAGTAATGGTTCCCCACCAGATATTACAATTGCATCTAAAAAATCAGATGAAGAGTCAATTTCCTGTTTAATTTCTTCAAATGATTTTTCAGTATTATCCTCTAAAAGTTCTACATTATGACAGTATCTGCAAGTAAGTGGACATTTAGACATAAATATGACTAAAGACATATTTTTATGAAATTCAACTGAAGATATTACACTTCCACCTACGTACATTATCCTATTACCTCTTTCATAGCATTAATAAATCTTTTATCCTCTTCAAGAGTACAAATACTAATTCTAATCCAATATTCATCCAATCCTTTAAAGGAAGTACAATCTCTTACTATTATTCCTTTTTTCATTAGCTCATAAGAAAGTTGTGAAGCTGTAAAACCAGTATCTTTTATACCAATTAAGATGAAATTTGATTTAGACGGGAATACATTAAGAGATTTGATTTTTGATAATTCACCATAAAGATATTCTCTACTTTCAATACCTCTTTTAATAGATTCCTCAATATAATCTTTATCTCTAAGAGTATTAAGAGCAGCTACAAAAGACAATCTTGTTAGAGAAAATACTGGTTTAATCCTATGCATATATTCAATTATTGAAGAACATGCCAAACCATAACCAATCCTCATCCCTGCAAGGCCTAAAACTTTAGATAAAGTACGTATAATAAAAATATTATCGTATTCATTGATTAAATCCCTATTTGTAACTTCAGAATATTCAAAATATGCTTCGTCAATAACAATCAAAATTCCAGGATTTTTACTTGCAATTTTACAAATAACATCTTTTTCAATTAAAGTTCCTGTTGGATTATTTGGACTACACAAGAAAATCATTTTAGTTTTTTCACTAATACAACTAAAAATAGAATTTGTATCTAGCTTATTTTCATTTAAATCCCATTTTGCATATACTGGCCTTGCACCATATTGTTGTAATAAATATTCATAATACATGTAGGATGGTAAGGGAACAATAAACTCATCACCAGCATCTATAAATGTTTTAGCTAAGACATCAATGATTTCATCAGCTCCATCCCCTCCAACAATAACTTGAGAATCTTCAACACAAGAATAATTAGCTATTTCATGAACAAGTTCCTTTAACTGAGATTCAGGGTAACGATTAATATTATTAACTTCCTTTTTAATTGCTTCAATAGCTTTTGGAGAAGGCCCCCAAGGATTTTCATTAGATCCTAATTTAATAATCTCATCTTTATTAAGTCCAAATTCTAAAGCAATCTCATCTTGAGACCTTCCTGGGACATAAGAGTCCATTTCATCAACTATTCTTCTTGGTTTCATTTTATTCTTCCACATATTGTTTAGCAAGTTCACGATAATTATCTGCGTTCTCTTGAATGTGTTTGATTTGCTCTTGAGATAACTGTTTAACCACTTTTGCAGGAACCCCTAAAATTAAACTACCTTCGGGGAATTCTTTTCCTTCACTTACAACAGCTCCAGCTCCAACTATAGAATTTTTAGAAATATGGGCACCGTTTAAAACTGTAGCGTTCATCCCAATTAAAACATTATCTTCTAAAGTACACCCATGAATAATAGCACCATGACCGATAGACACATTATCTTTAATAACAACGGGAAAATCATTAGAACAATGAATTACACAGTTATCTTGAACATTTGAATTATTTCCAATAGTTATAGATTCTATATCCCCTCTTACAACTGCATTAAACCATATAGAAACATCACTACCAAATTCAACATTACCTAACACACGTGCACCTGGACATATTACAATAGAGTCTTTTTTATTTTCCATAATATCGCCATTTATTTCTTTTTATTTTTATCTTGAATGATATGATTTTGTTTTACTAACACCCGAGTATCAGAAGGTACATCATCATATAATAAAACCCCTGAACCAATAGTAGAATTATGACCTACTTTAACACCTGGTGAAAAACTTGAATTAATTCCAGTTTTAACAGAATCTCCAATAATAGCTCCAAGTTTACGTCTTCCACTATCAATCATTTGATTTTTAATTTTAGTTTTTACAGATCCATTATCAAAACGTAAATTAGCTATATTAGTTCCTGCAGCTATATTACAGTTTGATCCAATGACTGAGTCTCCTACATAACTTAAATGACTAACATTAGTATTTTCCATGATAATTGAATTTTTAATTTCCACAGCATTTCCAACATGGACATTATCTCCTAAGTAAGAATTACCTCGAATATAAGAGTTAGGACCAATATCACAATTTCTACCAATGTAAACATTTCCTTCAATATAAACACCCGCCCTAATGATACTTCCTTCATCTAAGTAAATCTCACCATGAATATGAGCTCCGTCTTCAACACGACCCTTAATCTGAGTTTTTAAACCACCAATTAATTCTTCATTAACTTCAATTAATTCCCATGGTCTTCCAACGTCAATCCAATTTTTACTAGTTTTATGACCATTAACTATCTTTCCATCTTCAATTTGGAGAGTTAAAGAATCAGTAATCTCATATTCCCCCCTTTGAGAAATTTCAGTTTTTTCGATTTTATTAAAAATATCCTTATTAAATATGTAAATACCAGTATTAATTAAATTGCTTGGAGCCTCTTCTTTTTTAGGTTTCTCTACAATACTTTTAATGTTTCCATCTTCAATTTCAACAACACCAAAAGCAGAAGGGTCCTCTACTTCTGTTAAAACCATTAATGTATCTGGTTTTAAATCATCATACTTTTCAATGATTTCTTTAATAATTTCATTGTCTAAAATAAGATCTCCATTTAAAACTATTAAACTATCATCTATGAAATCTTTACCATAATAAATAGCATTAGCAGTTCCTAAAAAGTCTTTTTGAGTTTTATAAGTTATATTAACACCTAATTCGCTTCCATCACCAAAATAATCCCTAACCATTTCCTCTTTATAACGTACAATAAGTAAAATATCTGTTATTCCATTATCACGCAATGATTCAATAATATAACGAATAATTGGCTTTCCAGCAACTGGCAACATTGTTTTAGGTTTAGTAAGTGTTAGTGGCCTCATTCTAGAACCTTCACCAGCACTTAAAATTATTGCTTTCATGTTTACTACCCCAAAAAAATTATATATAGTATTAATTATTAATTAACTTCAATAAATAAATAACTAATTTTAAATATTAGTTTTAATATAGTGGAATTATACTTAGTTATAGTAATAACTAACAAAAAAAGGAGATAAAAAAAATGACAATATATGTGTGTTTACATTGTGAATATAGATTCGATTCAGAAAAAGGTGACCCTGCATACAATATCCCGCCAGGTGCAACTCCTGCAGATATGCCAGATGATTGGGTTTGCCCTGAATGTGCTGCTCTAGGAATTGACGCATTTATAGCAGAAGATGATTAATTTCATCTTCTACATTATTTTTTAGATATTTTCATTAATAATTTTAACACATATCTCTTTTATTTCATCTGCTCTTTTTGCATTTTTTGATTCTAAAGTTATTCTAACATAGTCTTCAGTTCCAGACGGTCTAACTAATACCCAACTATCATCTTTAAATGTTAATCTAACTCCATCAATAGAATTAATGTCAACAATATCATCAAAAGCATTGACTAATAATTCTTCCATGTTTTCCATTATTTTAACTTTAGCATCCTTAGAACAATTAATTTTTTCACGAATATTTGGATATGATGGAATGCCTTCAAGTAATTTAGACAATTTACCATCACGAGAAACAATTTCAGCCATTCTTAAACCAGATAAAATTCCATCAGGACACATACAAAAATCTGGATGTAACCAAGTTCCAGAAGGTTCTCCTCCAAAACTAGCATTTTTTTCAAGAATGACCTCAGCAACATTAACATCCCCTACTTTTGTTCTTAAAACCTTACCTTTTACAGATTCATCCATACATAAACCCGCATCAACTGTTGTAACTATATCTCCATCAAATTCTTTTGAAATCAAAGCAAGTAAACTATCAAATGGAGAAACAACACCCTTTTCATCAACAGTAATCATTCTATCAGCATCCCCATCATGAGCAATTCCTAAATCAGCGCCAATAGCTACAACTGTTTTCATTAATGTTTGTAGGTTTTCTTCATTAGGTTCTGGATTTCTACCTGG
This sequence comes from Methanobrevibacter oralis, assembly GCF_001639275.1. NCBI lineage: Archaea > Methanobacteriati > Methanobacteriota > Methanobacteria > Methanobacteriales > Methanobacteriaceae > Methanobrevibacter > Methanobrevibacter oralis. The sequence continues at coordinate 2,067 of NZ_LWMU01000092.1, read as the reverse complement.
GAAAAATCCATCAACTTGAGAATTCAGAGCAGTTACAATACAGCCAGCTTTTCTAAATACTAAAGGTGATATTTCACTTCCTGCTCCTGATGCACAATCAATAACTACTTTTAAACCAGGTTTAATATTAACCAAATCAACTAAATCATCAATGTATTGCCCTTTAATCTCTTCATTATAGCTTAGTTTGCCAATTTTATCCCAAGCAACAGATTTATAAGATTTATTTTCATAAATTTCTTCAATTTCACTTTCTTGTCTAGAAGTATATGCCATCCCGTTTTTATTCCATAATTTAATTCCATTATATTGAGAAGGATTATGAGATGCTGTAAGCATTATACCTGCATCAGCACCTAATTTTTCAGTAGCATAACCAACTAATGGTGTTGGAACCATACCTATTTTAATTACATTAATTCCACTTTCAAGTAAACCTGCACAAATTGTTTGATCAAGCATTATATTTGTGGTTCTAGCATCATATCCTACAACAACACTGCCCACATTTCCCAAATATTTAGCTAGAGATTTAGCTACATTTAATGCAAGTTCACAAGTAATTTCAGAATTTATTTTTCCTCTAATTCCAGATGTACCAAAAAGTTTTTTAGCTACCATAAAATTACCTCTAAGCTCCAAATTTATGTGAATAATTCATTAAATCCATCATAATATTCATTACATCTGATCCACGAATTCTACAAAGCCCACCTTTAGCAGCATCAACTTCAGAGAATTTTTCCACATCATCAACCCTTACCTCAGGTCCTTTAATAATAACTGGCACAGGATCACCTGAATGATTCATTACAGAAATTGGAGTTGAATGATCGGCAGTTAAGAAAATATAAACATCATCAAGTTTTTTAAGTTCACTCATAACAACCCTATCAACTTTTTCTATAAATTCTAATTTTTCTCTAGCATTACCATCATGACCTGCTTCATCAGCACCATCAATATTTATTAAGAAAAAGTCATGTTCAGAGTTTTTGACTTGATCTAATATAGTATCACGAATATTATCTAAATTAGTATCAACACCACCAGTTACATCTTCCATTTCAATAATATCCATTCCTGCAAATCTTGCAATACCCATAATAAGTCCAGTTTCAGCAATACATGCAGAGTTAATCTCATATTTATCATTAATTGCTTCTACAACAGGAACTGCACCAGCTCCACGAGGAATAATAATATTTGCTGGAGGTTCATTGTTTTCCATTCTTTCTAAATTAATAGGATGATCTTTAACCATTTCATAAGATTTAACCACTAATTTATTTAAAATATCGGCAGTTTTTTTAGCTTCCGGTGAAGCATCTAAAGCTTCTACTTCTTTTGGTTTATTCCCTTCAACCTTAGGATCAGCATCACTGACTTTATCAGAAAGACCTTCACCCCTTAAAACTAAAACTGCCCTATGACCAGTGGATTCTTTAAAAATAATTTTAATATCAGGATAATCTTCTAAAACCATTGTATTTAACACTTCAACAATGTCCTTAGTTCCATCCCTTATTCTTCCAGCACGCCTATCAGTAATAATTCCATTTTCATCAGAAGTTGAAAAATTACATCTAAATGCAATGTCTCCAGGAATAACATCTACTCCAACACCAGAAGCCTCAAAAGGTCCTCTACCAGTATATACTTCATATGGATTATATCCTAAAATTGAAATGTGAGCTGTATCACTACCAGGAATAATACCTGGTGCAATTGAATCCATTATACCATTAATTCCTTCACGAGCCATTTGATCCATATTTGGTGTATTAGCTGCTTCAAGAGGAGTTTGGTTATTAAATTCTTTTAAAGGACGGTCTCCCATACCATCCATAATCAATACAAGTCCTTTCATAACATCACCTTATAAAAATTACACTATTATAATTATTATTTTTAATTAAGTATATAGTTTTAGATATAAAGGGACTGTCAATTTGTTAGCTCTTGTTTTCGTTTTTCGATCCAGCCATCTTTTTGGTGCATTATTTGATTGAATATTCCTTCTAATGTTCTGAATTTCTTTTTGTGTGCTTTGGGCATTGTATTTCC